>NZ_LSIA01000166.1:0-92722 GCF_001556015.1 Novosphingobium sp. CCH12-A3
ACATAAGGGGGTGGTGCACACGCCCGCCCGCCTCGCCCCCTACGAGCGCGCGATCAGCCATGCAGCCATCGAGGCCGGGGCGGACGTGGTCATCGGGCATCACGCGCATATCGTTCGCGGGATCGAATTCCATCAGCGCAAGCCGATCTTCCATGGCCTCGGCAATGGTTGCGTCGTGACGAGTGCGCTGAGCCCGGCGCAGGACCACCCGGCGCGGCGCGAGTGGGCCGAGAGGCGCAAGGCACTGTTCGGTTTCGAACCGGACCCTGCCTTTACCCTCGCGCCGTTTCATCCGGAAGCGGTCAATGCCATGCTCGGGCGACTGACAGTCCATGAAGATGGCCGGATCGAAGCCGGGATCATCCCGGTGGACGTTCTGGCACCCGGAAGGCCGGTTCTGGCCGAAGGCGAGAGGAAATCCGAGATCGCCCGCTATATCGAAGACATCACGCGGAAGGCCGGACTGCCGCCGATCACCATCGCCGCTGACGGCATGGTGCGCGCATGATCGGGGTGCGCAACGCCATCACCCTGCTCGGCGGGGTCGCGCTGCTGGGAGCAACAGCAACGGATACTGTTGCGGTGATCGGCCGCAATGTCGGCCTGCCGCTGCGGGGCTCCATCGAACTGGTCCAGTTCTTTGTCCTCGTTGCCGGATCGCTGGCCTTGCTGGTGGCAACTGCGGAGCGGGCGCACGCCAAGGTGCATCTGGTGGTGGACCGCATGGGCGATGCCGGGAAGGCCGCCATGGCGCGGCTTTCGGGCCTGCTGGGCGCGGTGTTCTTTGCCGGGCTTCTCGCCGGGTCGCTGTGGCTCATGGCCGATCTGTGGAGCGGGCACGAGGAGAGCGAACTGCTCGGCATCTCGTGGCGCTGGATGCGGCTATTCGCCAACCTGGCACTGCTGGCGACGACCGCAGTGCTGCTCGCGCAAGCCGTCAGGGGGCGCAAGTGATGTTTGCGACGCCCGCGACCGGCGTGATCGGTGTCGTGATCCTCTTTGCGCTGCTGTTGTCGGGCCTGCCGATCGGCGTGGCGCTGGGCCTCGTCGGGCTTGGCGGGCTGTGCCTTGTGCTCGGCCTTGAACCCGCACTGATCAAGGGCGGGGTAGTGCTGGTCGATACGCTGACCCGTTATGAACTGGGCACGCTGCCGCTGTTCATGTTCATGGCGCACCTGTTCTTCTCTTCCAACGCCAGCCGCGACCTGTTCGATGCGGCGGCGAAGCTGGTCGGCCATCGGCGCGGCGGGCTGGCCTATGCCTCGGTCGGCGGGTGCGCGGGTTTCGGGGCGATCAACGGATCGAGCCTCGCCACCGCAGCGACCATCGGCCTTGTTGCCCTGCCGGAAATGCGCAAGCGCGGCTATTCGGACGCACTGGCGACCGGGACCGTCGCGGCGGGCGGCACGCTGGGCCAGATGATTCCGCCTTCAGGCGCGCTGATCGTGTTCGGGATCATTGCCGAACAGTCCATCGGCAAGCTGTTTACCGCAGCAATCGTGCCGGGGCTGACGCAGGCGCTGCTCTATTGCGCGGTCATCTGGATCGCCGTGCGCCTGCGCCCGCATATTGCCCCGGCCAGCGACCGCGCATCGTGGGCAGAGCGGTGGCAGGCTATCGGCAGGATCGCCGATATGATCTTGCTGATCGCGCTGGTCATCGGCGGCATTGCGCTCGGCTGGTTCAGCCCGTCCGAGGCAGCGTCGATCGGTGCAGCGGGCGCGCTCGCCATCGCGGCGTGGCGCAAGCGCCTCAATCGCGCCATGCTGATGCAGGCCTTCGAGGAAACGCTGCGCACGAGCGGGCTGATCCTCATGGTCATCATTGGCGCCCTGGTCTTCTCGGTCTTCGTTTCGGTTACAGGGCTGACCGACGCCATCGGCGCCTGGGTCACCGGCCTTGGCCTCGGCACGATACCCACGCTGATCCTTGTTGCGGTGATCCTGCTGCTGCTGGGTTCGGTGCTCGATGGCCTTGCTCTGATGCTTCTGACCACGCCGATCCTGCTGCCGGTGGTCGAAGGCGTGGGCATGTCTGCCATCTGGTTCGGCATCTTCCTGTGCCGCGCGATGGAAATCGGCTTCGTCCATCCGCCCTTGGGCATGAACCTGTTCGTGATCCAGGGCGTGGCCAAGGACGTTTCGATCAACCGCATCTTCAAGGGCGTGCTGCCGTTCCTGGCGAGCGACCTTTTGCACCTGCTTATCCTGATCCTGTTCCCCGCGTTGGCGCTGGGGCTGCCCGAATTGCTTGGAAACTGACGATGTTTGCTTATGCCGGACCAAACTTGCCGCATGACCTGTTGGAGGCGACCGGGCGCAATGCCGGACCGCTGACGTGGAACGTGGATCGCGCCATGCCCGCGGCGGACCGCTGGCTGGAAAGCAAGTTCGCGCCGTGGACCCGGTCGGTGCTCCAGGACTGGGCCGACGGCGCGCTCGACCATCTCGAGGCGGTCGTCTTCTCGCGCGCCGACGACAGCGCGCAGCGGCTTTACTACTACCTGTGCGAGTTGCGGCGTTCCGGCGCGATCAAGGGGCCGGAACCGCTGGTGCTGGATATCGCCAAGAGCCAGAGGCCTAGCAGTATCGCCCGCGACGAAGTGGCGCTGCGCAAGCTGGCGGAGCGGCTGGGCGTGGGCGAGGCGGCGCTGTCTGCGGCTATCGTTGCCGGCAACGCAGCCCGCGCAAAGCCGGGCATTCCGTCCGCCGAGGGCAAGGTATGCCTGATTGCCGGGAGTCCGCTGCCCGATGAGCGCATGCATCGCATGATCGAGCGCGAGGGCTGGACCGCAACCGGTCGCACGCTGGCCGACGAGTGGCAGGACGCAGGGCTGCTGGTGGAAGAGATCGGAAATCCCTTTGCCGCGCTTGCCCGCCAGCTTCATGCCCTTCGCCTCGACACGCGCGGCTTTTTCGATCGCTCCGGTGCGCTCACCGAAAGGGCTCTGGCGGTTGGCGCAAAAGCGGCTGTGCTGTGGCTGATCGAGGAGGATGACACCACCGTCTGGCACTTGCCGGCCATGCGCGCCGCGCTCGAGACGCAGGGCCTGCCAGTCATGGTCGCCACCCGTCGCGACTGGTCGTGCCGTGACGGGATCGATGCCGAAATCTCTGCCTTTCTCGCAGGAGTGGCCGCATGAAGCTGCTCAGCGGACACCGCGTTGCCGTACTCGGCGGCATGGCGGATCGCGCGCTCGCACGCTTCCTGGCATCGCTTGGTGCGGAACTGGGCGGGCCGGTTGAAGGCGCGTCGTTCGTGATCGATGACCTTGGGCTGGAAGGGCTCGAGGGCGTCAGCATTCCCGAAGCGGCCGTGCACGTATCCGTCACCCCCTTCGGTTCGGGCGGGCCACGCTCGGCCTGGAAGGGCGGCGAACTGGTCGCCTCGGCGATGGGCGGGGCCTTGCGGGTCACGGGCGAACCCGGCCTGCCCCCGGTCAAGGAGGCGGGCGACGCCTGCACCTTCCACGCCGACATGGTGGCCGCATCAGGCGCGTTGGCGGCGCACTATGCACGTGGGAGCCACGGGAAGGGCCAGCACGTCGATGTTTCGATCCAGCAAGTCGCCTTCAGCCGGACTTTCAACGGCGTGCTGGTGTGGCAGTTCGACAGGCGCAAGCTGGTCCGCGTTGGCGGCGCACTCGCCTATGGCAAGGCGACGGTGCGGGCGATCTGGCGGCTCGCCGATGGCTGGTGCTTCCATTCGCTGATGACCGGGCGCCTCGGCGCGCCCGCCAACCAGGCGCTGTCAGACTGGATCGACGAAGCGGGCATGCCCAATCCCATGGCTGGGACGGACTGGCTTTCCTACAACCGCTCCACTCTCCCTGCTGAAACCCGCAGCCTGTGGGAAGCGGCCATCGCCGCATTCTTCCTCTCGCGAACCAAGCACGAGATCGCGACCGAAGGCTTGCGGCGCGGGATCAACGCCTGCGTTGCCAACGAACCGGCAGACGTGCTGGCGGACCCGCATCTTGCCGCGCGGGGCTTCTTCGACACGGCGGATGGCCTGCCCGAACGCTTCGCTGCGTTCCGTGAAGGCAGCGCGCAAGTTGCCGCGCCCGCCATCCACACCGGCACCCGTCCGGGGCCGCTTTCGGGCGTGAAGGTGCTCGATTTCGCGTGGGCGCTGGTCGGTTCGATCACCACCAAGACACTGGGCGACCTTGGCGCGGAAATCGTCAAGATCGAGACGCGGACCAGGCCCGATCTGGCCCGTCTGGACGTGCAAGTCTCGGCCTCGAAGCCCGGCAACTGGGACGACAAGCCGTGGTTTTCGCACCTCAACACCTCCAAGCGCAGCCTTTCGCTCAACATGAAGAAGGCCGAGGCCCGCGAGCTGATCGATCCCCTGATCGACTGGGCCGACGTGGTGGTCGAGAACTTCTCGCCCGGCACGATGGCCAAGCTGGGTCTGGATTACGACAGCCTTGCGGCGCGCAACCCCGGGATCGTGATGGTCTCGGGCAGCGTGTTCGGCCAGACCGGGCCGATGGCGCAGGAATGGGGCGTCGATGGCACCGGCGGGGCGCTCTCGGGCCGCACTTACCTGACCGGCTGGCCGGATCGCGATCCGGTTATCCCCGGCGCGGTCCCGTTCGGCGACGTGATCGTGCCCTATGTCATGGCGGCAGGGGTCGCCGGCGCGCTGCAATATCGGCGCGAGACCGGGCGCGGCTGCCATATCGATGCTTCGATGTACGAGATCTGCGTCCAGCAGATGCGCGATTATCTTGAGCAGGCCAAGCGGGGCGAGCGGCCGCAGCGCATGGGCAATGCCGATGCGCGGGTGTTCTGGCAGGACGTGCTCCCCGCGGCGGGCGAGGACCGCTGGGTGGCGGTCTCCTGCCCGACCGCGGCTGACCATGCGAAGCTTCTGGCGATCACTGGCGCCGATCCCGCCGCATGGACGGCATTGCGCGGGGACCACGCCATCGCCGCCGAGCTTCAGGCCCACGGCATCGCCTGCGGCGTGGTGCAGGATTGCGAGGACATGATCGAGCGCGACGCCCAGTTGATCGGGCGCGGCGCGCTGGTCACGCTCGACCATCCCCTGCTCGGCCCCTTCGGCCACATCGCCACGCCGCTGCGCTTCTCGCGCGATCGGTTCCAACCCTTCCGCGCGCCCGGCATGGGCGAGCATGTCCATGAAATCGCGCGCGATCTGTGCGGCCTGTCAGAGGCCCGGATTGCCGAGCTCGAACAGGCAGGAGTCTTCCAGTGAGCGCCGAACCCATCACGAAACCCTCGGGCCAGCGCAGCCGCAAGGACCTTGCCTGCACCGCCGCTGCCAGTGCCTACCAGAAGCAGTTCGGAGCAGACCTCAGGCGCCGCGTCGTCGACGAGGGCGAGCCTTTTGCCATCGTCCAGGCCGATACGCCGCACGAAATATTCCACGTGATGGACATACCGATCATCACCAATCAGTGGTGGTCGGCCTACATCTCGGCCAAGCAGCTCTCGAACCATTATTTCGAGGTGATGGCGCAGGCCGGTTACCCCAAGAACAGTTGCAAGTACTGCTCGCTCGGCCTTGCCTGCACGCTGGCCAACGACCCCAGGACCGCGCCATGGGGCGGCTTGCCAAAGCCCACGGTGCTTGTCGCGCGGATGACCTGCGATTGCATCCAGCACGTGTTCGCGCAGTGGGCCGATGCGCTGGGCAGCGAATTCTTCCCGATGGAAGCGCCCGCGTGGGAGCACAAGGATCCGCGCTGGTTCGCCCATTCGAAGGACCAGTGGGAACAGGTCTATGACGCGGATCGCATCGCGCTGGCCGTTTCGGAAATGCGCGACCTGATCGCGCTGCTGGAGAACCGCACCGGTCGCAAGTTCGATGAGGAAAAGCTCCACTACCTGATGGAGCGCATCAACGAGCAGGAAGGCTATATCTGGGAAGCGGCACAGGCCATCGGCAAGGCACGGCCGTGCCCGGTCTCGATCGCAGAGCAGATGCCCAACACGATGATTCCGCAGTGGCATCGCGGCTCCGACT
This sequence comes from Novosphingobium sp. CCH12-A3, assembly GCF_001556015.1. Classification (NCBI taxonomy): domain Bacteria; kingdom Pseudomonadati; phylum Pseudomonadota; class Alphaproteobacteria; order Sphingomonadales; family Sphingomonadaceae; genus Novosphingobium; species Novosphingobium sp. CCH12-A3. Next base: position 5,998 of record NZ_LSIA01000166.1, read on the forward strand.
GGGCGGTGGGGCATGCCAGGCGCTTTCGCGACGAGGTGATGAACCGCATCGCCGCGGGCGAGGGCACCGCTGCGAATGAGAAGATTCGCCTGATGTGGATCGGCGCGGGCGTGTGGCACGATCCCGGCTTCTATCAGGCGCTGGAAGAGCGCATGGGCGCGGTCTTCGTCTGGTCGATGTACATGCCCTTTGCAGGTCCGCAGTACATCCGCGAAGTGCAGGGCCGTCCGATGGAGGCGCTGGCCAGCCGCATCTGCTCGATGAACGAGGTGCTGCACCTGCCGCCATGGATGAACGGCTGGATGACCAGCGAAGCAGAGCGCTGCGGCATCGATGCTTGCGTTGTCCTGCTGCCACCGGAGAACCGCCTGTCGCAATCCGGCACCAAGATCACCGCCGAGGCGCTGGAAAAGGCAGGCGTGCCGGTGCTGATGATCGACGCCGACATGGTCGATGCCGCCAATTGGGATCATGACAGGATGGTCGGCATGGTGGCGGAGTTCCTGCAGAAGCGAGGGCTGACGTGAGGCTCTTCGCCGCCCTGCTGATCCTGCTCCTGGCGGCCTGCGCGCGCCCGGTCGATCCGGGCGTGACCGAACTGACTTATGCCTCGCCCTACAGCCCCAACCATCCGTTTTCCAAGGCCGACCAGGAATGGATGGCCTTTGTCGAAAAGCGCTCGGACGGGCGCATCCGGATCAGGCCGGTATGGTCGGGCGCGCTGCTTTCATCGGACATGTCGATGGAGGAACTGCGCCACGGCGTGGCCGATATCGGCCTGATCACGCCGATCTACGTGCGCGGCGGCACGCACCTCATCCGCATCCAGTCGGGCTTCTATCAGGGCGCGGACAGCGTGGAATCGCAGGTTGCGCTCTATGGGTGCATCGCCAGCGCCAATCCGCAGGTCGGGCATGAACTGGCAGGGCTCAAGGTGCTGGCGGTGCAGGGCGGCACGCTGTCCGGTCTCGTTACGGCCAACCGGCAGGTGCGCAGTCTGGACGACATCAAGGGCCTGCGCATCCGCGCGCCGACCGAACTCCTGAGCGTGCTGGACTCCCTCGGTGCGGACCCCGTCAACATGCCGATGGGCGAAGTCTACTCTGCCATGGCCAAGGGCGTGATCGACGGCGTGATCGCGCCGGAAGACACCTTCAAGTCGCTGCACTTTGCCGAAATCTCGAAGCACTTCTACCAGATCGCCGTGCCCCGAGGTGCCTATCCAGCGCGCGCGATGAGCGAGAAGCGCTGGAACGCCTTGTCCGAGGCTGATCGTCAGGTCCTGACCGATGGCATCGTCGTGTGGGAAGCGGCGCTGGCTCACCAGGTTCGCGCCGCGGTCGAGAAGGGCAAGGCCGAAGCCGTGGCGGCCAAGGTCACCTTCAACCCTGCCAGCGTGGCAGACCAGCAGCGCTTCGACGCAATCTACCTGCGCGATTCAGAAGCCAATGCGCGCGGCCTTGCCGCCTATGGCATCGATGGCGAGGCTGCATTCCGTTCCGCCCGCGCAGCGGTGAAGGGACGGGACCGGATTACCTGCGGGAGTGGCACATGAAGAAGATGACATCCTTCCTGCTGGGCCTCGCGCTCGGCATCGCCCCGCTCACAGCAGAGGCGCAGAGTGCCCGGACGATCGGTATGCCTGCTGGTTCCGGCGGAATGCCTGCCATTGCGCAAGGCCGCGCCGATGCGCCGGGTTACACCATCTACCGCCCCGCAATCTGGCCAAGGCAGCGCTTGCCACTGGTGCTGTGGGGCAATGGCGGCTGCCGCGACAACGGCCTGTCGGCCAGCCATTTCCTGCGTGAGATAGCCAGCCACGGCTATCTGGTCGTTGCCAATGGCACCCCGCGCGAGGAGCGGCCGGTGCTTGCCGCACTTCCTCCCGCAAACGGCCCGCGCCCGACAGGGGCTCCGCCGGCCCGCGCAACGCCGGACGAAACGCAGGTGAGCCAGTTGCTCGGCGCGATCGACTGGGTCAGGGGCAGCGATCTCGCGCCCCATGCCGATCTTTCACGCATTGCCGTCATGGGGCACTCCTGCGGCGGCCTGCAAGCCCTTGCAGCTGGTGCCGATCCACGCATCGGCGCGGTCGTCGCCTTCAACAGCGGAGTCTATGTGCGCGCAGGCTCGGGCCTGAGCGGCGTCGGCATTACCAAGGACGATCTCGCCAGGCTGCACACGCCCGTTGCCTACATCCTCGGCGGGCCTGACGACATTGCCTACCCCAACGGGTCTGACGACGTCTCGCGCATCGCCCATGTGCCGGTTTTCTTCGCCAACTCGGCCATCGGCCATGGCGGCACCTTCGGCCTTGCCAATGGTGGCGATTATGGCCGCATCGGCGCGGCCTGGCTCGATTGGCAATTGAAGCGCAGGACCAGGGCGGGCGCGATGTTTACCGGCCCCGACTGCGGGCTGTGCAAGGACAAGCAATGGACCGTGGTCCGCAAGCAATTTCCGGAGAAGCCATGATTTCGCCTCCAGCCACCGGCCCGCTCTCCGGCATCCGGATTGCCGACTTCAGCCACGTCATGGCTGGGCCTTACGCTTCGCACCTGCTGCGGATGATGGGGGCCGAGGTCATCAAGATCGAGCCCAAGGGCGGAGATGGCTTCCGCAACTATGGCGCTGACCGGCGCTACGACGGGATGTCGCCCGCGTTCATCGCTGCCAATGCCGGCAAGAAGTCGATCGCGCTCGATCTCAAGGACGAGGGCGATCTTGCCATTGCCAGGGGCGTGATCGCCCGGTCCGACGTCTTGCTCGAAAACTTCCGGCCCGGCGTCATGGCGCGGCTCGGTCTTGGCTACGAGGCTGCGTGCGATCTGCGTCCCGACCTGATCTACTGCTCGGTTTCCGGCTATGGCCAGGAAGGCCCGCACCGCGATTGGCCGGCCATCGACAATATCGTGCAGGCCACCAGTGGCATGATGATGCTGAGTGGCGACGAGGGTGATCCGCCGGTGCGCGTGGGCTTCCCCATCGTTGATACGCTGACCGGACAGACCGCCGCCATGGCGATCCTCGGCGCGCTCATGCAGCGCGAGCGTGGCGGTGGGGGCAGCAAGCTCGATGTATCGATGTTCGATGCCAGCCTCGCCTTCATGACCTCGGCGCTGACTCCGTTCCTCGTGACCGGCAAGCCGATGAGCCGCATGGGCAACACCGGCTATAGCGGATTGCCGACGGCGTCGCTGTTCACCACGCGCGATGGGCGGCAGATCTCGCTCGGCGTAGTCCAGCCGCCGCAGTTCGCTGCACTTGCGCGCGAACTCGGACACGAGGACTGGTTGGGCGATGAACGCTTTGCCACGCCCGATGCCCGCCGCGCCAATTTCGATGCCATGCACGCCGCTCTCTCGGCCGTGTTCGCCACGGGCGATGCGGCGGATTGGGAGCAGCGCCTGAGCAATGCAGGCATTCCCTGCGGCATGGTGCGTCGCGTGGACGAGGCTGGGGCGCTTGCAGGCAAGGGCGCACTGGTGGATCTTCAGATTCCCGGTCTCCCCCAGGAATGCGTTCAAATTCCCGGCCCCGGCTACCGTGTGGCGGGGCAGGCGGGTCCGACGCTTGCCGCACCGCCCCGTCTAGATGCAGACCGTGCCGATATTCTCGCGTGGCTGGCGCAGGAGCCAGTGGCGTGAAGCTGCGTCTGCTGCTCGCCCCTCTGGCGATGCTTGCCGCTCCGCTCGTCGCGCAGGATGCAGCGCCCGTTTCGCGCATGATCGAGGGCACACTTGCCAGCGGGGCGAAATGGCAGGCACTGGTTCCGGCAAACTTCAACGGCAGCCTGCTGTTGTGGAGCCACGGCTACTCCCCGCGCATCGACCCGGCCGAACCCGCGCCTGCGCAGTACCGTGATCTGCTGCTCGCCAAGGGTTATGCGCTGGTGGCGTCGGACTATGGCGCGGGAGGGTGGTCGCTCGAACAGGCTGTGCCCGCGCAGCGCGCCACGGTCGAGGCCTTTGTCGCGCGCGAAGGGCGCCCGGCACGCGTGCTGGCCTGGGGGTCGTCGATGGGCGGCCTCATTTCCACCGCGCTGGCCGAGCAGGACAGGCCGGTGATCGACGGCGCTCTCGCGATGTGCCCTTCGATCGGCGGCGCGGTCGGCATGATGAACATGGGGCTGGACGGGGCTTTTGCCACCGCCGCCCTGATCGCGCCCAATTCCGGGCTGTCGCTGGTCAACGTCGCTGACGACATGGCCAATGGCCGCAAGGCCATGGCGGCAATCGATGCTGCCCGTCAAACCCGCGAAGGCAGGGCGCGGATCGCACTGGCGGGTGTGCTCGGCGGCATTCCCGGCTGGACCCGGCCCGAGCGTCCCGAACCCGCTGCCGACGATACCGAAGCGCAGGTTGACGAGATCGCCGCAACGCTGGTCATGGGCACCTTCATGCCGCGCAATGATCAGGAGAGCCGCGCGGGCGGCGTCTTCTCGTGGAACACCGGCGTGAACTACGCCCGGCAACTGGATCGTTCGGGACGTCGGCCCTTCGTGGAGGCGATGTATCGCAAGGCCGGGCTGAGCCTGAGCCGCGATCTCGCCACGCTTGCCCGCGCCCCAAGGGTCAGGGCCAAGCCATCAGCCGTGCGCTACATGCTTGATAACTATACGCCATCAGCCCGCCCGCGCGTGCCGCTGGTGTCGCTGCAGGCGGTGGGCGATGGGCTGACCTCACCTTCGCTGCAGCGCGCCTATGCCGACGCTGCGCCGCCTGCGATGATGCAGCCGCTCTGGCACAAGGGAGCGGGGCACTGCCGCTTGCCCCCCGAACAGGTCCTTGCGGCGATTGCGCATCTTGAACAGCGCATCGCTTCGGGCAAGTGGCCTGCGCGTCCGACCCAGTTCGTCGATCACACGCCGCCACCGATGTTGCGTTCGTGCCTGCGGCAGGAGGGCCCGTCCGGCCCGCGCTGCCGCTAGGCACCAGGCGCGCCCGTGTCAGTCGATCCCTTTCTTCTCGATCGTCCAGCCAGGCACCACGCACAAGCGGCAATTGCTGCCGGTGAAGGTGCGCGCCGCAGTCTTGTCGCCACGCAGCTGCCACTCCAGCCAGTCGACCGACAGCGCCGCCACCGCACCACCGTTTGCCGTGCGGAACGTGCCACCGTGGCCCACGGGCAGTTGAACCAGGGCAGCTGGCACCTTGTCGATCCGCTTGAAATCATCGGTGCCGTTGGGAAAGGCGATGTCGTCCGGCCCGCCCAGGACATAAAGCACCGGCGTGTGCAGTTTCTCGAGCATCGCCTTGTTCACGGTGATGCCGCGGATCGGGTTGGTGCCGTCGGTAAACACGCCGCTGTTGTGGACCAGTACGGTGCGGATGCGCGGATCGGGCGCCACTTCGAGCGCCTGCAGGCCGCCGCAGCTGTGCCCGGCCACGGCCAGCGCCTTGTCGTCGATCCTGCCGTAGAGCGCGCTTCCAGCCTTGGCGTTCTCGGCCAGTGCCCAGTCGAGGCCCGCCTTCACGTCGGCACTGGTCGTTGCAACTGGCGGCAACTGGCCGGATTTATCCGGCGCCCGCAGTTCGCGCTTTTTTGTCGCGCCCGGACCGCTCATGATGTCGCCGGGCGCAATCACTACATAGCCATGGCTGGCAATCTCGATCAGATGCTGCCTTGCGCTCGCGCCATCGGCACTGCACCCGCCATTGCCCCAGACAAGCACTCCCAGCGCCTTGGCTTTCGCAAGATCCGCCGGTCGATAGATCACATGCGCGGGCAGGGCCGGATCCTGCGTCATCACTGCCGGATAGGGCCCGGTGCCGGGGCCATTCGGCATCGTGTCGAAGCTGTTGGGCTGGTCTTGCGCCGCCAGCGGCGCTGCCATCATGGCCATGCCGAGCGCTGCGCCCATGATGTGATGTCTGCTCAAGCGATCCTCCTTCTCCTGCACCGCACATTTGTCTGACAGGTTCTGCAATGCAAGCGCTTGCGTAAAACGTTTGCCGCCTTTAAGCAATGGACCATAACAATGAAGGGAGAGACGTGATTCACACTGTTCTGGCCACTGGCGATCTCGCGATGGACCGCGATGATTACGACGCCTGCTTTGCCGGGACGGCGGCTGTCCTGCGCGCTGCGGACGTGGTGTTCGGCCAGCTCGAGACCAGCTTTGCCGAAAAGGGTGTCCGTCTGCCTCAGGCGCGCCATGCCGTGCTCGCCAGGCCCGAAGGTGCAGCCGCTCTGGGTCGCGCCGGGTTCGATGTGATCTCCATGGCCGGCAACCACGTGATGGACTGGGGACACGAAGCCTTCTTCGAAACGCGCGGGCATCTTGAAAAGGCGGGAATGAGCGTTGTCGGGGCCGGGGCCAACATTGCCGAGGCTCGCCGCCCGGTGATCCGCACGCTGGGCGATGGAACGCGCGTGGCCTTCCTCGCCTATTCCAGCATTCTCCCGCATTCCTACTGGGCTGACGAGCGTCGGCCCGGTTGCGCCCCGATGCGCGCCTTCACTGTCTATGAGCAGATCGAGCACGACCAGCCCGGCACCCCGGCGCGAGTCCACACCTATCCCCATCGCGAAGACCTCGCCGCAATGGAGGCAGACATCCGCGCCGCGAAACAGCAGGCCGACGTAGTCCTCGTCTCGCACCACTGGGGCATCCACTTCGTCCGTGCAGTGATTGCCGATTACCAGCGCGATGTTGCCCGCGCCGCGATTGCCGCCGGGGCCGATGCGATCTTCGGCGGCCATGCCCATGTCCTCAAGGGCTGCGAGCTGATCGACGGCAAGCCGGTGTTCTATTCGCTTTGCAATTTCGCCACCGATCTTGCGATGGACGAGGCCCACGCCAATTCGAAGAGTTTCAACGAGATCCGCGTCCTTGCCGAAGAGTGGGAGCCGGATTTCGAAAGTCTCTACAACTTCCCGAAGGCCGCGCGCCTGTCCATGATCGCGCGGCTCGAAATCGCCGGTGGCAAGGTGCTGCGCGCGGGCCTGCTGCCGCTTGTCATCGGCCGCGATGCCGTGCCGCGCCTGGCCGAGCCGGGCAGCGAAGACCATGCCGCGGTGGTTGACTATCTGGCCGCCGTCACGCGGGAAGCCGGGCTCAACGCCGCGTACCGCGAAGAGGCAGGCATGGTCGTGCTGGAGCAGGCAGCATGAAGCCGCGCGCCGCCGCGTTTCCCCTCGAGGGCTACGTCCTGCTTTACCTGCTGGCGTACCTGCCGAACGTGATCGTGACCAAGCTGGTCACCTCGCAGCCGCACGCCGGGCTTGGCCGTCCGCTCACCGGCCTCGAAACCCTGCCCGCGTCGCTGATCATCAACATGGTGCTGACCTGGGCCTTCATCTGGCTGTCGGGCTGGCACCGTGATGCCAACAAAGTCTCGTTGGGGCCGGTCCGCCTGCCGTTCCCGACATTCTACACCTTCCTTTCCGGCCTCGGCACTTCGCTGGTGCTGTTCACCGTGCCGCTCAGCTTCACCATCCCCAATGTCAGCATCCCGTTCATCCAGCTGGTCATGCGCGGCGACATCCTGATCATCGCGCCGCTGGTCGACGTGATGTTCGGTCGCCGCGTGCGCTGGTGGAGCTGGACCGCGCTGGCAATGGTCCTGTTCGCGCTGGTCATAACCCTGTCCGACCGGGGTGGCCTCAAGCTCCCACCGATCGCGATCCTCACCGTCGTGCTCTACACGCTGGGATATTTCCTGCGCCTGTTCGTAATGACGAAGATCTCCAAGAGCGGTGACCCGGCCTCGGTAAGGCGCTATTTCGTCGAAGAAAAGATGATCGCGCTGCCGATGTCGGTGGTGATTCTGGGTGTCATCTCGGCCAGCGGCATCGGCGGACAATCGGGTGAGCTTGCCTGGGGCTTCATCGGCGTGTGGAGCGATCCGGTGCTGCTCGACCTCTTCTGGATCGGCGCATCGCTCACCGTGATTTCCGTGCTGGCCATCATCATCCTGCTCGACCCGCGCGAGAACGCCTACTGCGTGCCTTTGGAGCGCGCGGCGAGTCTTGTCGCCGGGATCGGCGGTTCGGTCCTGCTCGCATGGTTCTGGGGCCTGAAGATGCCGCGCAATGCCGAATTGATCGGCGCGGGCGTGCTGGTCGGCGCGATTGTCCTGCTCTCGCTCGCCCCGCGCCTTTCCGCGCATCGGCAAGCGCGAAGCGAAACTGCCTGAATTGAACGATTTGCCCGGCGGAGTGCGTCGGGCCGTGAAGATACAAATGGGAGACTGAAGATGGGGAACCGGAACTCTTTCAAGGTTTTGCTTGCAGCAACATCTGCAATCGCTTGCATCGCATCTGCTCATGCGCAGGAGACGCAGAATTCAGCTGCGGACGCGCCCGAAGACCAGTCCATTATCGTCACCGGCAGCCGCATCCGCGGCATAGCCCCGGTCGGTTCGAACGTCATCGCCATCGGCGCGGACGACATCGCGCAGGAGCCGGTCACCTCGACGAATGACTTGCTCCGCCGCGTGCCGCAGGTCGTGTCGCTCGGTGCCAACCGCAACGGCGGCTCGGCCCAGAATGGTGCGGCCAACGCCACGCGTGGCGCGGGCATCAACCTGCGCGGCATCTCCACCAACGCCACGCTGTTGCTGTATGATGGCCGCCGCTTCCCGCCGCAGGGCACGCAAGGCCAGTACACCGATCCCTCGGTCCTGCCGGCCATCGCGCTCGAGCGGGTCGAGGTTGTCGCCGATGGTGCCTCGGCGGTCTATGGCTCCGATGCCATTGCCGGCGTCGTCAACTTCATTCTGCGCCGCAACTTCGATGGCGTAGAGGTGCGCGCCCGCGCCGGTATCGCCGAGGGCGGATATACTGAAAAGCAGTTCGCCGGGATCTTCGGCAAGAAGTGGGATGGCGGTTCGGCCATGATCGCCGCCGAATACACCGACAACACCCACCTGCGCGGCTACGATCTCGATTTCTACCAGGACGATAACCGCAACCGGGGTGGACGCGATCTGCGCGTGCAGAACTGCAATCCCGGCACGATCAGCCTTGGCGGCAAGACTTACGCGATTCCGCAGGGCGGGGTAACAGCGGCCAATGTCGGCTCGCTCGTCGCTGGCACTGCCAACCGCTGCTTCTACAACGCGCTGGATACCGTAATTCCCGAACAGAAGCGCTACAACGTCACGGCTGCCGTCTCGCAGGACGTGGGCGAGAGCGTGCGCCTGTTCGCCGACGGGTTCTATTCCTATCGCAACGGTACCATTGCCGGCATCAACAACATCAGCGCCACGGTGCGCAACACCAACCCGTTCTTCGTTACCCCTGTTCCGGGCACCACGCAGCAGACGGTCCTGTGGTCGATGGTCCCGACGCTGGGGCCTGACTTCAACCCCTACCACGGTGAATCCTGGAACGTCGTCGGCGGGATCGAGGCCAAGCTGGTCGGCGATTTCAAGGCGACCGCCTATTACGCCCACGGTGAATCCGAGGACGTGGCCGATCGTCGCCTCGGCGTGAACACCGCCGCGCTCAACGCTGCTCTTGCCGATACGAACCCGGCCACCGCGCTCAACGTGTTTGGCGGGCCGAACAACCCCTGTCTCTTATACACATCCGCGACAATCTGTTCGTGATCACCGGCCGCACCAAGCTAGACGTTGCCAACGTCCAGCTCGATGGCTCGCTGTTCGACCTTCCCGGTGGCGCCGTCCGCGTGGCCCTTGGCGGCGAATATCGCGAGGAATACACCTACACCGACCTGCTCACCGGGCAGGCCGCCACTCCGCGCCGCACTGCCGATTCCGGCACACGTAACGTGAAGGCAGTGTTCGGCGAGCTCTTCGTGCCGATCGTCGGCAGCGGCAATGCGATGCCGGGGATAGAGCAGCTCTCGCTGTCGATCGCGGGTCGCCACGAAAAGTACAGCGATTTCGGCAGCACCACCAATCCGAAGATCGGCCTCACCTGGAAGCCGGTCGAATCTCTGACCCTGCGCGGCAGCTATGGCACCTCGTTCCGCGCGCCGACCTTCACCGAGGTCTCGACCATCGCGGGCGGGGCGGGGCTCTACTATGATAACCTGCCGGGTGCCTCGGGCAATCTCACCGGCATCGGCATCGCGGGCGGCAATCCGGGGCTCAAGCCCGAGACTGCGACGACCTGGTCCGTCGGCGCGGAATTCCGCCCGATCAGCGCGGTGCGCCTGTCGCTGACCTATTTCGACATCGACTACAAGGATCAGATCCAGGCTCTGCGCGGCACGCCGGGCATCCTCACCAACCCGCTCTATGCCTCGTTCGTGAAGCTGAACCCGACGCAGACAGAAGTGAACGCGCTGATCGCTTCGGGCCTGCCGATCAACCAGCCGATCAATGCCAATGCGGTGCAGTTCATCGTCGATGGCCGCCGCCAGAACCTTGGCCGTTCGCGCGTGCGCGGGATCGATTTTGCCGCCTACGCCAACTGGGAAATGGGCGCGGTGAAGTTCGATGCGGGCGTTTCGGGCACCTACTATACCAAGTACCTGTTCCAGCCGCTGCCCGGCGCTGCGGTGTCCAACGTGATCGGCCTGATCAACTTCCCGCAGAAGTTCCGCTCGCAGGCTGATATCGGCGCGAAGCTGGGCATCTTCTCCGGCCGCCTGACCTGGAATCACCTGGCTGCCTACACCAACACCACGGTCACGCCGGTGCAGAAGGTCTCGAACTACGATACCTTCGACTTGGGCCTCAATGTCGAGGTGAACGAGCATCTGCGCATCGGTTTTGACGTGCGTAACCTGCTGAACGAAGACCCGCCGTTCGTCGATACCTCGCGCGGCTACGATCCGCAGTCGGCCAACCCGATCCCGCGCATGTTCTCGATGACGGCAGGCGTGAAGTTCTGATGGCGGCGCTGCTATCGCTCCTGGCGGCGGCCACGGTTGCCAGCGCCAGCCCCGGCGATTGCAGCGCGCTTGAGGGCGCCAGCGGGGACGTGGTGGTCGAAAAGGCCACCGCGATCCCCGCAGGCGTTGCCTTCAGGCCCGACGACAAGACCACCTTCTACAAGTCCGTTCCGGTCGATACGCCGTTCTGCCGGGTCGAGGGCCGGATCGAGGGCACCATCGGCTTCGAACTTTGGCTGCCGATGGCGTGGAACGGGCGGTTGCTCGGTGCAGGCGTCGGCGGTGATGCCGGGGTGTTCAACTACCTGGACATGAGCCTGCGCGTCGCCCAGGGCTTCGCCACCGTCACAACCGACAGTGGCCACAAGGTGACCGAGGCCCACTGGATGCGTGTGCCGAAGGCCCGCACCGATTACGAACATCGCGCGGTCCACCTGTCGGCACAGTCCGCAAAGGCGCTCGCTGCACGGTTCTATGCAAGGCCAGTCGAACGCAGCTACTTCACCGGCTGCTCGGGCGGCGGTCGGCAGGCGCTCAAGGAAATGCAGGTTCACCCGCTCGATTATGACGGCGTGATTGCAGGTGCGCCGGGGCCTAACATGCCGCTGCAATCGGTGCGGATGATGTGGTTCGCGCTCGAAGCACAGCGCAAGCCGGCGGCCGCGCTCAGTGACGCTGACTGGTCGCTCTACGAGAACGCGGTGACCCGCGCCTGCGATCCGCTGGACGGCAAGGTCGACGGGATCATCACCAACCCCTTGCAATGCCGCTTCCGCACGGCGACGCTCCTGTGCAAGCCGGGGCAGGCCGAAGGCTGCCTGACCGCGCCCAAGCTTGCTATGCTCAAGGCCGTCATTGCACCATTGCGCGACGAACGGGGCAGGGCGATGGACCGGGGCCTGTTCCCCGCTGTCCGCACGCGCCCCGGCCCGCCGTCGCCGCTGTTGCGTGCGATGAGGGCCGACGCCGCGCACGATGATCCCGAATGGGATGCGCTGACCTTCAGCCGCACCGGTGATCTTGCCACGATCAACCGCGTGATGCCGCAGTTGCGGGCTGACAGCACGGCGATCAGCCCTTTCCTCGCAGCCGGGCACCGCGCGATCGTCTATCAGGGGTGGCAGGATCCATCGACCAACGCCGGGCCGACGCTCGAATATTACGGCGCGCTGGCCCGCGATAACGGCGGTCTGGCGAAGCTGTCCGAAGCCGTGCGCCTCTTCATGGCCCCCGGCATGTACCATTGCCGTGGTGGTCCGGGAGCGGACACATTTGGCGCTTCCGGTCATGCGCCGATCAGCGAAGATCCGGCCAGCGACATGCTTTGGGCGCTGATCCGCTGGGTCGAGGAAGGCATCGCCCCCGCGCGCATCGAGGCGCGCAAGATTGCCGATGGCACAAGCTTCACTCGACCGATCTGCGCCTTCCCGGCATCGGCCCGGCTTGAGCATGGCCAATGGACCTGCCGCCACGATCCCGCCCTGCTGGCATGGCCCTCTGCCCGGCTGAAACGATGACTGAAACTCTCAGCGACCTGCTCTGCCGCCATATTGCCACGGCCCGATGGGAAAGCCTGCCCGATCATGCCCGGGACGGCGCACGCAGCGTCGCGCTCGACGCCATCGGCGTGATGCACGCGGCCAGTGGCTTGGCGCCCGAGGCCGCACCGTTCATCGCGCTGGCCCGTGCCAACGGGGCAGGGCCGTGCTCGATCATCGGGACGCCACATCGTGTCCAGCCGCTCGGCGCAGCGCTTGCCAATGGCGCGCTCGCCCATGCCGTGGATTATGAGGACGCCTTTGATCGCGCCCCGGCCCACCCGAACGCCTCGCTCTTCCCGGTGCTGCTCGCGCTCGCCCAATCGGAAGGCCCGGTCGATGGCCGCCGCTTCCTCACCGCGCTGGCCGTCGGTGGCGATGTGGCCTGCCGGATCGCGCTTTCGCTACGCCAGCCGATGGAGCAGGGTGGCTGGTACCCCCCGCCGATCGTTGCGGCATTCGGCGCGGTGGCGGGGGCGGCCAATCTGCTGGGCCTGTCCCCTCAGCAGACCAAGGATGCGCTCTCGCTGACCTTGTGCCAGGTGACGATGCCGGGCGAGATCAAACACAGCCGCCGCACCACCTTGCGCGCGGTGCGCGAAGCCTTTCCGGCCCAGGCCGCGCTGACCGCCGCGTTGCTGGCGCGCGAAGGCGTCGCCGGCTTCGAAGAGCCGCTCGAGGGCAAGTCCGCCTTTTTCGCACTCTACGCTGGCCGACAGTTCGATCCGGCTGACCTGACGGACCGCCTCGGCACCCATTACTGGGGCAGCGAGTTGACCTTCAAGCCTTGGCCGTCCTGCCGCGGCACGCACCCGTTCATCGAAATGGCGCTGGACCTATCCGCGCGCCACGGCATCAGGCAGTCCAGCATCGAATGCGTCGAAGTCAGCGTCGATGCCATCCAGTCAATGCTCGTAGAGCCGCTGGCCCGCAAGCAAGCGCCCGAGACGGCGATTGACGCCAAGTTCTCGGTTCCCTTCACCACCGCGCTGGCCCTGGTGCGCGGCGCGGTGCGGCTTGACGATTTCGACGCCGCCAGCCTCACCGATCCCGAAGTTCTGGCCATGGTCGCCCGCGTCCAGGCCACGGTGGAGCATCGGCCAGAATGGCAACCCGGCGTGGGCGGCGCGATGCGGATCGTGACGGACGATGGCGAAAGCCATCACGCCTGGCTCGAGAACGCGCTGGGCTGCCCTGCGCGGCCACTCTCCCCGGCAGCTCAACGCGCCAAGTTCATCGATTGCGTCGGGCGTGCAGCCGTCCCCGTCATGCCCGAGGCCGCCAGCCGCCTTGCCGATGCGATCCTCGGGCTCGATTCTCTGGCTGACGTTGGCGCGCTGTTTCAGCCGACGGAGTAAGCGCCCTCGGCGTCGAGACACGCCGGTCGGATCGCCAGAACCTCGATCGCCTCGGCCTTGCCACCGAAATCGACAAGCTCGCCTTCCTCGGCCTCCATCATCGCCCGTGCCAGCGGCGCGGACCATGCGATCAGCCCGGCGGCGGGATCGGCCTCGTCATCGCCGACGATGGTGATCCACCGCGCCTTGCCGTTGAGACGATACTGGACCGAGCAGCCGAACGCCACGGTGTCGCCATCGGGAGCGGGCATCAACTCGGCCGTTGCGGCGCGCGTGCTCCAGTAGCGCTGTTCGCGCCGCGCCTTCTTGATCACTGCCTCATCCGCGCCCTCGGCTACCAGAGCCTGCACCTTGTCTTCGCAAGCCTCCACCTGCGTCCGGATCAACGCCAGTCCCCGCTCGGTCACCAGATTCGGCCCCGGCGGGATCGGCAGTTCGAACACCGGTTCAAGATGTTCGTCATCACTTTCCCGGCGAAACGCGACGCTCATGCACAAAACTCCAAACAGGCTGGCTTCCGATTGGCGGTCCTGCCAAAGGACCGCCTATGGCACAGGCAACCCGGGCAACGAAAGCGCTCGAACAGGCCGATATCCGGTTCGAACTGCGCAGCTACGAATATGATCCCGATGCGGACTCCATCGGGCAAGCCGCCGCGTCCGCGCTGGGCGTGGAACCGGCGCAGGTGTTCAAGACGCTGATGGTGCTGATCGACGGCAAGCCCGCCTGTGCCATCGCGCCCAGTGACGGCGAGGTTTCCATGAAGCGCGTCGCGGCAGCGCTGGGGGCAAAGTCTGCAACGATGATGCGTCCCGGCGATGCCGAACGCCTCACCGGCTACAAGGTCGGCGGGATCAGCCCGTTCGGCCAGATGAAACGCGTGGCCGTGGTGATCGACGAGACCGCGCTTCTATGGGACGCGATCTTCATCAACGGTGGCCAGCGCGGCCTGCAGGTGCATCTGGCCGGAACGGACGCGGCGCGCTTGCTGGACGCGGTCGTCGCCGATATCAGCGCGGCCTAGCCTCGCGCCGACGCCAGCCGTGAACGCGCCAGTGCGCAGCACAATGCCGTCGATGTCGTGATAACCAGCGCCACAGCCAACCGCAGCGGATCTATGGGCGCAAACAGCCCCAGCACGCTCATCGCCGAGCCGCTTGCCAGCATCTGCAGCGCGCCTGCGAGGCTGGTTGCCGTGGCGGCAAGGCCGGGTTCGGCAAAGCCCACTGCGTTGAAGGCAACAGGTCCGGCAAGGCCCGCTCCCAGACCCAGCAGCATGATCGGCACGATCAGAGGCCAGACACCTTCGATCCCCACCAGCGCCAGCACCAGCGCAATCCCCGCGCCCAGAGCAGAACTGCCCGTGCCGATGATCAGAGCACTCGAACGCCGCTCCACCGGCACGACCAGACGCGTTCCGACGATGCTTGCGGCGGCCACCCACAGCAGCGCGGTGCCGGCTTCGCCCGAGGACAGGCCGAAACGGTGGACCAGCAGGAAGGGGGCGGCACCAAGGAACATGAACAATCCGCTGCTGGCGGCGCCCAAGGTAGCCGCCGTTAGCACGAATTGGCGGTTTCTTGCCAGCTTGGCGTAGGAAGCGATCAGTCCGCTGCGCTGGTTGGGTGATTTGAGAACCGCCGTTTCGGGCAGCCCTCGCCACGCTGCCATCAACGTTGCCGCCCCCGCAACGGCGAGCAGCGCGAAGATCGCCCGCCATCCGGCGAGGTCGGCCACGCTTCCGCCGATCACCGGCGCAACTGCGGGCGAAATCAGAACGATGGTCATCAGCGTGGCCTGCGCGCCCTTGGCCCGCTCCTTGCCGAACAGATCTCCCACCATGACCCGCGCCGTCACCACGCCGCAGGCACCGCCCACTGCCTGGACCGCCCGCGCCGCGAGCAGCAGTCCCGTCGTTGTCGCCAGCGCTCCGGCCAATGCGCCCGCGATGAACAGCAGCAACCCGGCAATCATCACCGGCCGGCGCCCCACGCGGTCGATCAGTGGTCCTGCCACCAATTGTCCGGAGCCAAGGCCGGCAAGATAGACACTGACCACCTGCTGCGCCTTTGCCTCGCCAATGGCCAGGTCTGCCGCGATCAGCGGAAGCGCGGGCACCAGCATGTGGATGGCCACCGATCCTGTCGCGGCGATGGCCGCCAAGGTCACGATCGTTGCGCGATAGCCTCTTTCCACCCTCACTGGTTCACCGCCGATGCGTCCCATGGTTCATATGTCATGCAAACTGAATGATAGCGCTTGCATGCGCTTGAACGCGTGCTTATGCAACCGATCATGACCGATCGACTGCAGGACTTCGATCCGGAACTTCCGGAAGACTTTGACAGCCCCCATGCCGAATATGCGCGCCTGCGCCAGCAGTGCCCCGTTGCCTGGACAGAAGGCCTCGGCAGCTTCTGGGCGGTGACGCGGTATGAAGACGTCAAACGCGTTGCTTCGGACTCCGCCACTTTCATAACCTCGGTCCAGAACGTGATCCCGAAGGTTGCCTATACCGGGCGTCGGCCGCCATTGCACCTCGATCCGCCGGAGCATACGCCATATCGCAAGGCGCTCAATCCGCTGCTCTCGCTCGATCGGGCCGAGACCTTCGCTCCGCGTGCCCGCGAATTGACCCGTGCCCTGCTGGCGCCGATGGTGTCCCGGGGAGGCGGAGATATCTGCGTCGAACTGTCCAGCTATCTTCCGGTCCACGTGTTCGGCGAATGGATGCGCATTCCCGAGGACTGGCTCGATACGCTCCATAACAATGGCCGCGCCTTCATCCTTGCCGTGCATTCCAACAAGCCCGAGGTGATGAAGGAGACTTCGCTCCGCCTCTACGACATGGCCCGCGCCCTGATCGCGCTGCGCCATGACGAGCCGCAGGACCCGGCGCTCGATCCCACCAGCGCGCTGCTTCAGGCGCGGCACGAAGGCGAGCCCTTGCCCGACGAATTGCTGGTCGGCACCGTCCGGCAGGTCCTTGTCGTCGGCATGGTCGCGCCGATGGTGATGATCGGCAACATCTGCGTGCATCTCTCGCGTGACAAGGCGCTGCAGCAGAAACTGCGGTCTGACCCTTCGCTCATTCCGGCGGCAATAGAAGAGTTTCTCCGGCTCTACACGCCCTATCGCGGCTTTGCGCGAACCGCTGTCTGCCCGGTGGACCTCGGCGGTCGCACCATCGAACCGGGCGAGGCGATTGCGCTGATCTATGCCTCTGCCAATCGGGATGAGGCCGTGTTCCCCAACCCTGACGAGTTCATTCTGGATCGGCCCAACATCGCGCAGCACCTTGCCTTCGGGCGCGGCCCGCACAACTGCCCGGGCATCCACCTCGGCCGCATGCAGCTGCGCGTCGCGCTCGAGGAAATCCTGGCTGCAACCAGCGAGTTCGAGCTTTCCGGGCCGGTCACGGTCAGCCGCTGGCCAGAGATCGGCGCGCTCTCGGTACCGTTGCGGTTCGCCTGATCCGGCAAAAGAGAGCGATTGCATCATCGCCCTCGGTCGCGCTAGCGTCGACAGGATGAGCGCATCGATCGACAAGACGCCAACACTGGACGACGTGGCGGCGATGGCTGGGGTGTCCACCGCCACCGTAAGCCGTTTCGTCAATAATCCCGAGGTCGTGGCAAAGGGTACGGCAGAGCGCATCCGTGCTGCGATCGCTGCAACCGGTTACATTCCCAATCTGCTGGCGGGCGGCCTGGCCTCGAGCCGGTCGAAGATGGTCGCGGTGCTGATTCCGTATCTCACCGACTCGATCTTCAACGATACGATCCAGGCCATGGTCGAAGAACTTTCGGCAGCAGGGACAACGGTCATGCTCGGCCTGACCGGCGTTTCGGAGAAGCGCACCGAAGACCTGATCCGCGCAGCCCTGAGCCGGCGAGTCGACGCGATCATCTTCACCGGGCCAGTCACACCGCAGGTCGATGCCATGGTGCGGCGCAGCCCCGCCTTGTTCATCCAGATGTGGGATCTGCCCGAAGACCCGATCGGCACGGCGGTCGGCTTTTCGCACCATGCCGCCGGGCGTGACATCGCACGCTTCCTGATGTCGCGCGGCTATCGCCGTCCGCATGTCGTCACCGCCGAAGGTGTACGCGCCAATATGCGACGCGCCGGTTTCGTCGAGGAATGGCAGGCAACCGGGCACGAACCGCCCAGTGAATCTTCCGTGCAGGTGCCCTCGAGCTTTGGGCACGCCCGCCGCATCTTTGCCGAGGTCCGCCGTTTGCCCGAGATGCCCGACGTTGTGGTCTGCGGCTCGGACTATCTCGCGCAAGGGGTCATCGTCGAGGCGCTGGCCGCCGGGCTTCGCGTGCCTGAAGACATTGCCGTGGTCGGCTTTGGCAACAGCTCGATTGCCGGGGAGATGCGCCCCACGATCACCTCGGTCGAGGTGGACGGTGCCCGGATCGCGCGCGAGGCCATCGCCGCAATCCGCAAGCACCGCCCGAACCAGCCCCCGGCCGAGCGCTGGGTCGATGTCGGCTTCCGCCTCGTCGCCCGCGAAAGCGCCTAGCGCGTAAGGTAGCCGCCTTCCACCGCAAGGCTGTGCCCGGTGACATAGCTCGCCGCGTCCGAACACAGCCACGCGCTTGCCTCTGCCACCTCTTCCGGTTTGCCGAAGCGCCCGAACAGGCTGAGCGCGGGGGCGAACTCTTCCTCGGTGAAGCCGGTCGTCTCCAGCGCACCACGCAGCATCGGCGTGTCGATCGCGCCGGGCAGGACCGCGTTCACGCGGATGCCCTTGCCGGCATATTCAAGACTGCCGGTCTTGGTCAGGCCGATCACGCCATGCTTGGCCGCAACATAGGCCGCGTTGTTGGGCTGCGGACGGAACGAGCTGACCGACCCGATATTGACGATCGAGCCTGAAGAGCCCTGCGCAAGCAACTGGCGAATCTCGTATTTCATGCAGAGCATGACCGAGCGCAGGTCGACGCTCAGGACCTTGTCGAACACTGCCATGTCGGCTTCGTGGATCGGCAGGACATCTGGTGTGATCGCGGCGTTGTTCACCGCGCAATCGAGCCTGCCGAACGTGGCGACCGTTTCCGCCACCAGCGCCTCGACCTGGGCTTCGTCGGCCACGTCCGTGCGCACGGCATGGGCGCTGCCTCCAGCCTCGCGGATCGCGGCGACAGTGGCGGCAGCGGTGTCTGCGTTGATGTCCGAGACGATGACCTTTGCCCCACGCGCGGCGAGGAGGCGCGCGGTTGCCGCGCCCATCCCCACGCCCGCGCCGGTAACGATGGCGACCTTGCCTTCAAGCGATACGAGGTTCGGATTCACGATGTAGCTCCCTGTGCGATCCACGTGCGGATCTTGGCCATGTCGGTTTCGTTCAAGGGCGCTCCGCCGAAGGGCATGCGCGCGCCCTGTCCGCCATGATCGTTATGCGTACCTTCCAGCTTCATCACCAGATAGGACTTGTCCGGGGCGCCCGGTGCCACCCGCATGATCGCAGGCGCCCCTTCCGCAGGCTTGCCGACAAGGAAGCCGATCGCCGCATCGCCAACCAGCGACATGCCCCCTGCCTCTTCGCCGGTCAGGTGGCAGGTTGCACAGTTCTGTTCCAGGATCGGCACAATATCCGTTTGATACGAGACGGTTGGCGCAGGTTCTTCAGCACGTGCCGAGAAGGCGAGAGCGAGCAGGGCAGCGCCCAAGGCAAGCTGTTTCATGCCGACACCGCGTGCCGTCCGGCGATGTAGCCGAAAGTCACCGCAGGACCGATCGTGCCGCCAGCGCCGAGATAGGCCTGGCCCGTCGGCGCGGCGATGCAGTTGCCGGCAGCATAGAGGCCCGGGATGGGTTGCCCGTTTGCAGCCAGCACTTGCGCATCGGCATTGATCTGCGGACCTCCCGCCGTATCGAGCGTGCCGGGTGCGAGCACGATCGCGTAATAAGGTCCTTTTGCAGAAAACGGGTGCATCGTATTGTTCGGGAACGGGTTTTCAGGTTGGCTGGTGCCTTGCCGACGCGCCGAGAACAACAAGTGCCATTCGCGGTCGTACAGGTACTTCCCCCGCCCGAATTCGGGATCGACGCCCTTCTTGGCGTAAGCATTGAAGTTCGTGATTGACTGCTTTGCATTGCTTGAGAATTCCGGCGCCAGGCGGGCGCCGCCAGTCCGGTCCTGCCACGCTGCCAGCTGTGCGTCGATACCGGCGAAGACCTCGTCCCACGTCTGTCCTTCGACCAGATGTGGCTGCTCTGCTTTGTTCACCGGGAAGGGGAAGGCCCCACCGAAGGCATCGATGCTGCGCTGGTCGAACAGCATGAACATCAGATGGTTGGGGTATTCCTCGTGCGCCGGGTCATACCAGAAGTGGGCCTGCGTGCGGTCGTTGTAATCGCGCTTCTCGTTGACCACGCGCTTGCCGTACTTGTTGACGAGGATCATCGAATCCCCCGGCAGAACGAAGGCGCCAAGGCCGATGCCTCGCGTCTTGAGCGCCTCGCCCAGCACGACCTGCGTCCGCCAGCCAAGCCCCATGTTGCCCATCATCGCGCCCGCTTCCTGCGCGATCGGAATAAAGTCTCCGGTCGAACCCGGCAGCGAGCATGAGCCGTAGACGGCGGGCTGGTGGACATCGCACAACTGCACGTTGTGGCTGTAACCACCGGTGCCAAAGACCACGCCCTTGTTCGCCTTGATACGGATGGTCTTGTCACCCTGCTTGGCCTCGGCCCCGATCACCCGGCCCGATCCATCCTTGACCAGCCGGGTAACGCGGGTCCGCGTGAGGATCGGCACGCCCTTGGCCTTCAGATATGCATGCATCTGCGAGGCAAGGCTGCCGCCGCCTTGGGTCGAGCCCGAACCCACCGCCGGTTCCAGCGCGCGGCCAGTCGGCACCTTGTTCTCGGGCAGATGGTCGGCATAGTCCGGGGCGGGCTTGTCCACCTGGAACAGGCGGAACTGCTTGAACTGCACCGCGCCCAGCTCACGCAGGTGATCTACCGCGGCAGAGCCATGGTCATAGAAGGCCTCGACCACGCGGTAACGGTTTTCATCAAGGCCCAGCGTCGGGCTGTTAGGGTTGTACTGGCGCGGATAGCCATAACGCACGACGTAGCGCAGCGCATCGGCCTTGGGGTCCTCAATGCCCTGTTCGCGAAAGATGAAGTGATTGAAGATCCAGGTGACGCCGCCTGATTTGGCGGTGGTGCCGCCAAGGATCGGCATCTTCTCGACCATCATCACTTTCGCGCCCGCAGCCAGCGCGGTGACGGCGGCAGTCCCTGCCGCCGCGCCGCTGCCGACGCACAGGACGTCGCATTCATGGTCCCAGCCTGCTGCGGGCGCGTCTGCTGCCTGTGCTGCCGTGGCGATGCCGCCGGTTGCGGCGACTGCTGCGGTCAGGCCAGCGCCTGCTAGCATCTGGCGCCGGTCTATACCCTTTGCGGGTTGGGTCATTGGTTGTTCTCCCGTCCAAATTCTTTAATTTCTAGGGCTGCTGCTCCCCCGCGAAGGCGGGGGCCTCAGCCGTTTTACGGAACCCTTCCGTAACACCACCGAGGTCCCCGCCTGCGCGGGGACGCACCAACATCGAAGTTCCCCCGCCTGCGGGAGGGCGTACTCGTTACCTTCGTCTCCCCTCCCGCAAGCGGGAGGGGTCGGGGGTGGGCTTATTCATCTGCGCCCCGCGATGTAATCGTTGATCACCTCGTGGAACCGCCGCACCCGGTTTTCCTGCCGTGCCAGATAGGCGTCATCGTGCCCGAGTGAGTGCAGGCCCTGCTGCTGCGTCACGGCCACATCGAGATCCTGGATGAGGAAGTCGCCCTGCGGGATCTCTGCGCTGTAGGCGTCAAAGTCGCCGCTCTGATGCTCGGCTTCCTTCCACGGGCGCAGTCCATAAAGCGTCGGCACATCCGCGCCCCCGGCCACTTCCGGCGCAAGATACCAGTAGTCGAAGGTTGACCAGTTGGGATCTTCCATGTCCGGTTCGGTGCGGAATACGTGGAGTCCTTCGGGCGTGCCGGTCAGCGTCAGGTTCGGGAAGCAGGTGTGGTGGAACTGGTCGGTCAGCTCGTCATCGGCCAGCTTCTCGAAGTGCTTGTAGCCCCGCTCCGGCCCGAGCTTGCGCCGCGCCTGCTGCAGCGCGAGGCGGCCTTCCTGTGCGCGGCCTTCGAAGGCTGCGGGATCGAGGTCCCACTCCTTGAGCACTTGCGCCCACAGCGGTTTCATCTGCTGCGCGTCCTGATAGCGGCTCGAAGGCTGCAGCTTCTCGATCATGCGATTGTGCCCGGTCGGGTACATTTCGAACACGGTGGTCGAGTAGTGATCGTCGATCATGCCCTCGAACTGCGGGTGGACCGCAGGGATGTGGTAGGCTTCGTTGAAGTTGTCGGAAGCGAACTTCCAGTTGGTGTTGACCCGCAGCGTGCGCCACACCACGCGCTTCCAGCTGGCGAGATCGCGATTTCCGAGCAGCGCGGGGATGGGATCGAGGTATTCCATCAGCGGCACGGCATTGGGATCGAAGCTGTAGAAGATGAAGCCGCCCCAGGTCTCGCAGGGCACTTCCTTCATGCGCAACTTGCCGCAAGGGGAGCCCTGCGGGAAATCCTCTTCGTCCTGCACCCAGTCCAGCGCGCCGTCTATGTTCCACTTCCAGCCGTGATAGGGGCAGGTGAAGTGCTCGCCCACGCCGCCTTCCTCAACGGTGACAAGGCGGTTGCCACGGTGGCGGCAGACATTGTGGAAGGCGCGGATGCCGCCGTCCTTCTGGCGCACCATGATGACCGACTGGCGCATGAAGTTGTGGGTGATGAAGTCGCCCGGCTCCTCGAGCTGGCTTTCCCGGCCACCGACATGCCACACGCGCTTCCACATGTGCTCCCATTCGAGCGCGGCAAACTCCTTCGACCAGTAGCGGTCACCGGTGATGGCATCGCCGCGCGGTTCGGGGAACTGCGCGCTGGCGTGGGTTGGGTAGGGGGCATCGGCTTCGGGGACCTGGATATAGGTGGCCATGTGCAGCACTCCTGTAACCGGCGTTCTCCCCGAGCGCCGGATGGGGTTGGGTCGAGTTATCTTTTCTTCGTCAGCTTGCGCGGGTGCCCACCCCCGACCCCTCCCGCCAGCGAGAAGGGGGAATAGGCGCCCTCCCGCAGGCGGGAGGGCCGGGAGACTTGGTTCTGCGCAGCAGGACCTAGTCGGACGGGGTGGGCACCACCCGGCACAATCTTACTTCGCGTTGTCCAACGTGCCCGACAGCGGCATCAGGAAGTCCATCGTGTAGCGGGTTGCCTTCCAGCCCTTTTCGGTGCGGCGCACGTCGAAGTAGTAACGACCGTTGACAGTCACGCTGCTGCCATTCTTGCCCTGTCCCATCCCGATCACATAGGCGCGCATCGAGGCGGTATCGCCGTCGTAGGCGGTGACCGCGAAGTTGGTCAGGTAGTGGGCGTGATGCGCCATGTTGGCGAAGACGTTGGTGAAGAAGGCGCGGATGCCATCGTGACCCACCTGCGGCGTCAGGCCGATGCCGGAAAGGTCAAACACCGCATCCTCGGTAAAGACATCGAGAATGCCATCGATATTGCCGATGGTGTCAACCGCATGGGCATAGGCGATCATCAGGTCCTGAATCGCCAGGCGATCCTCGATAGGGCAATTCATTGTCGTGTCCTTTCAGATACTTATTATCTTTGTTGGATGTTTCCCCGGGGAAACATCGCTTGGAACATTACGTGAACATATTAATCGAACAGGGGCCGTATCGGGTCGGTCACGCCGTCCCAATCGGCGGCGCCCTGCGCGATGCGGGTGAAGGCGGAGGTCTGGTTATCGTCCTCTTCGACAATCTCGATCATGCAGCCGAGCGCCGGTGCCGTGTCGACGTAGCAGAAGCGCATCGCGCCGAACTTGCCGTCGATGGCCACGGCAAAGCCCTGGTCGACATAGCGCTGGCGGCAGGCATCGTAGTCGGCGGTGTAGATGCAGAAATGGTGGAAGCCGGTCTGGCCCTTGGCGATGGTATCGCGATAGGCGCTGGGGCGGTCGCAGTGCTGCTGGATCAGTTCGATCTGCACGCCGCCGGACTGGGCGAGGGCAACGGAGAAGTCGATGCCTTCGGAAGGTGCGCCCCGATAGGTCGCCTCGGCCAGTTCGATGTGCGGGACCATGAAGAACGGCCCGATTCCGGTTGCCGCGATCCACGCCTTTGCCGCCTCTTCCACGTCCTCGACGATGAAGGCTGCCTGCATGACGTGCGGGCCGGTTTGGCCGGGGGTGATGGTGATGTTGCTCATTCCTTGTCCCTCTCCAAGGCGGAAAACCTTCCTGCTCCCCCGCGCAGGCGTGGGCCTCAGTCGTTTTACGCTGTCGTTCTGTAGCAACACCGAGGCCCCCGCCTGCGCGGGGGCGCCAGTGATCAGATCACTCCCGCGCTGCCGTCGGATGCCCCAGCACCATGTCATTCAGCTTTTCATGGAACCGCTGGACGCGCTTTTCCTGGCCCGGCAGCAGGCAGCCCTTGAAGCCGCGCGAATTGAGGCCCTGCTGCTGCGTGGTGCCGATCGACAGGTCCTGATCCGCAACAAAGCCCAATGAAACGCCGTCGCCATAGACCGAATGGCGCGCGATCGCGTCGTGCCGGAGGGGCGCCGGGCCGACGGGCGTGACGACTTCGGCCATCTTCGCGTTGGGCGGATAGAGGCACCAGTGCTGGAACACGCACTTTTCGGGGTCCGTCGGGTGCGGTTCGGTGCGCAGGATCTGGCACTGTTCGGGCGACATCGTGATCGTCAGGTTGGGGAACAGCGTGCAGTGGAAGTAGTCCACCAGCTGCTGGTCGGTCATCGACGAGTAGTCGTAGCCCTCGTCGGCCCCGCGCTCGCGCTTGGCCTTGATCACGGCCTCGCGGATGTCGGCGGTGCGGCCACGGTATTCCTTGGGATCGATGCCCCAGGCTTCCGCGGCTTCGTAGAGGCCCGGCGGCACGTCGCCGCTCACGTAGTCCTTGCGGCTGGTGGCCTGATGGCCGATCATCCACATCGCGTTGTGGCCGTTCTCGTACATCTCGAACACGGTGGTCGGCAGGCCATCGTTGATGAAGGTGGCAAGTTCGGGGTGGATCGTCGGGAGGTGGTAGCTCTCGTTGAAGTTGTCGCGGATGATCTTCCAGTTGAAGTCGCAGTCCGCCGAGACATTGAGCACGCGCACCCAGTTGTCGAGCTTGTAGCCGGCGAGCCGCTCGGTATAGGGCCACAGCCATTCGTGAAGGGGGGCGACGTCATCGTCCATGCACCAGAACACGAACGGGCCCCAGGTGTCGCAGCGCAGTTCGGACAGGGTAACCTTGCCGCAAGGGTTGCCGCCGGCAAAGTCGTCCGGGTCCTGCACGTGGACCAGCGTGCCATCGGGATCGAACTGCCAGCCGTGATAGCCGCAGGTCAGGCGCGGGGCGGAACCGACATCGCCCAGCACCAGGCGGTTACCGCGATGGGGGCAGGTGTTGTAGAACGCCTTCACGGAACCGTCGGCCTGGCGGACCATGACGACCGATTCCTTGCCGAAGTTGTGGCGGATGAAATCGCCCTCTTCCTCAAGATTGGCCAGCACGCCGCCAAGGTGCCAGACCTTGGGCCAGAGGTGCTTGTTCTCCAGCTCCATCCACTCGCGCGTGATGTAGCGGTCGGCGGTGATCGTGTCGCCGCGCACGGCAACGTCGAACTCCGGGGAATAGCGGGAAATCTTGTCCTGAGCGGTCATTTCGGCGTCCTCTGATACTGTCTCAGACCGGCCAGTCTCGGGTCTGGCTGAAGTCCGTTCCGCGCCGTCCCGGCCGGACCAGCGGATTGCCTTCAAGGAATCCGTCGGCTGCCGGGTCGGTACGCGCCCAGTCCACTATTTCGCGGCGGCGACTGATACGCCACTCCCCATTCTTGCAGGTATACTCGTCGACATAGCGTCCGGCGACGACGAGGTCCTTGGGCTCGCCGTCTTCGCGGATGCGGTGCCAGGCGTAGAAGTAAACCTCGCCGCTGGCCTCGTCGCCCCGCACGCTGATCTGTGCCTGCCCGATGACGTGCTGGCTGCCATCGAGATCGGCGAGGAACCCTTGCGCGAAGCTGACAAACTCGTCGGCGCTGCCCTGCATGAGCCCGCAATCGACCCAGGCGTCATCATGGAAGGCGCTGCGGTGGAGGTCGGGGTCCAATCGGTCCTGCCCGCGCATGTAGCGGCACAGCGCATCATGGATGTCGCGCCGGGCGCAGAGGTCGCGCAACTCGGCTTCGATGTCGAAGGCCATCAGGCTTCCCCCGCCAGATACTTGTCGACGACCATCTGGAAGTGGCGGATGCGCGATTCCTGATAGTTGCCGAGCTGCTGAACGCCTGTCGCGCTGGCGCGGAAGCCCTGCTGCTGGGCGCGCAGGTTGTCGGTGTCCTGATCGTAGACGTGGCCCATGGCAGGATCGAAGCCGGGAGCGGTGGCGTAGCTCTGGTCCTCGGCGACGTGGAAGGGCTCGGCCGGTTCGGGCGCCGGCCCACCTTCGGGATTGGGGCGCAGGAACAGGATTTCGAACAGGGTGCGGTTGGGGTCGGTCCCGATCGGGCGGAAGCGATAGACCATCGGCAGCGACAGGCCCGGGAACAGCACCATGTTGGGGAAGACATGGTATTCGATGGTGTCGATCATCTCGCTGTCCGAGACCTTCGACAGATCGCAGCCATAGGCCTCGCCCATGACCTTGCGCAGATGGCGGGCCATCACGGTTCGGGCGGTTTCCCCGGGGCCGACGGTGAGGCCCTCGCCACGGGAATCCTTGTCGCCAAGGATCATCGTGGCGAGGAGCTCTTCCTCGCTGAGGGGGGTGGCGAGGTGCGGGGAGTTGACGCCGCTGGCGGCATAGAACCGGGTCACGTGGTCCGAATGGCAATCGTACTGCACGTTGGCATCGCCCACGCCCTTCAGCAGCTGGGGATGGGTTTCGAGCACGTGGTAGGATTCGAGGAAGGCTTCCTGCGCGGTCTTCCAGTTGCAGGGCAGTTCCTTCGCCACGTGAACCGCGACGTGGCGCCCGGCGATGTCCCAGTCCTTGAAGTGCTCGGGCAGGGGGGCGAGGTATTCCTCGAGGCTCTCACCGCCTAATTGGGGACCCTCGGCGCTCGGATTGATGAAGATGAACCCGCCCCAATGGCCGACGCGCGCTTCGGGGAGGTTGGCCGTCTTCGGATCGATATGCCTGAAGTCCCAGGCGCAGGGCACGGAAGCGAGCGTACCGTCGTTGTTCCACGTCCAGCCGTGGTAGGGGCAGCGCAAGTTGTCGCCCGAGCCGACGCCTTCGCCGCGCTTGAACTTGGTCGAGCGGTGCAGGCAGGAATTGACGAAGGCGCGGACCGACATGTCCTCCTGCCGGACGACGACCCAGGAGAGGTGGGCGACTTCGTAGGTGTAGTAGTCGCCCGGCTCGGGGATGTGGTCCTCGCGGCAGACCCACTGCCAGGTGCGCTTCCAGATGCGCTCGATCTCGGCCTCGAAGATCGACTGGTCGAAATAGCGGTTCACGCTGACCGGCGCGCTGCCGAGATAGACAGGCTCTTCCATGGTCAGCACGGCGGGCGGGGGAAGCGCATCGGCCGCAACGATCTGCTGGACGCTCGGGGCGTCCGGGCAGCGGATTGCGGCGAGGTCATCCGCAACGGCGGGCTCGGGCAGTCCGTGGGGGTTGATCGCGTCCAGCATCAGGCTCTCCGGGACTGCCTTCATTAAAACCGGCAGTGTTGCCTGTTTTATGGACGCAGGCGCGAGTCGGCTCAACCTAGCGGTTGCGCTAGGTTCGGGCGTGGATGCACAGAAAGCGGGACCCCGGGTCGTTGCCCGGGGTGACGATCAACGCAGGACGGTCTTGCGGTTCAAGGAGTCCAGACAAGCTCTACCCGGCGCAATGCGCCGACGATGCCGGGGACGGGGGACAGGTCGGAGCCTTCGCCCAGAGCGAATTCGGGGATGCGCTTCAGCCATTCCTCAACCGTGATCGCCACTTCCTTGCGGGCGAGTTCCTGCCCCGGGCACATGTGCGGGCCGGAGCCGAAGGTTGAGTGGCGGGCGCGCTTGCGGGCGGGGTCGATGGCCAGGGGATCGGGATTGACGCGCGGGTCAAGCCCGTGGACTTGCGTGGGGATGGCGATCATGTCGCCCGCCTTCAGGGCGACACCATGGAAATCGGCGATGTCATGGCGCACTTCGCGGGCGATCGAGACGAGGCCGAAGCGGCGGAACAGTTCGTGGACGACCGGCGCGATATCGCTGCCGCGCTGCTTCAGATCGGCGCGCAGGGCCGGGTTTTCCGCCAGCTCGCGCATGATGAACCCGAGCACGTTGACGACAGTGTCGAGCCCCGCGATCAGCACCTGCGTGACGATGGACAGGGCCTCGTCACGGCTCAGCGTGCGGCCTTCGCCAAGATCGGCATGGAGCATGGCGCTGATCATGTCCTCGCCGGGATTTTCGCGGCGGGCATCCACCAGAGGGCCGACATAGTCGAAGAACACGGCCTTGGCCTCGTCAAAGGTCATGTCCATGCCCGGCCTTGTCATGCATTCGGCCCAGTGGCGGATCTTCGGAGCTTCTGCCGCATCGATGCCGACCAGTGCCATGAATACCCGGATCGGGAACTGTTCGGCATAGTCTGCGGTGAAGTTGCAGTGGCCCTTGTGCGCGAAGCTGTCGATCAGGTCGATGGCGGTCTGGCGGATGCTTTCGGACAGGCCGCGAATGGCGCCGGGATTGAGATGGGCGTTGAGCAGCTGGCGATAGGGGCGATGTTCGGGCGGATCGATGGTGGTGGGAATGAGGCCGTGCATCTCGCCCACCGACTTTGGCAGGACGATCACACGCGAGGAAAAGCGTTCGGGATCGGACTGGACTTCCTGCAGGGCCTCGCCGCCCAGCGCAATCCAGTGGCCTTCGTTGCGCGGCGTCCAGACGACGGCAGGATTGTCGGCAGAAAGCGCAGACCAGGCCCGATGGAAGCCTTGGGCTTCAAGCCCGGGCGGCAGATAGATGTCGATATCGACCACCCGATCTGCGGGGACGTGCGACGGGCGCTGCATGACCTGATCCTCTCCTGATCCTTTTGCGATGATCATGCGGGACAGCAGGCCCTGGCGCGCTTGGCGTTTTGGATAGGTGAGATGCCTAGTGTGGTGCTCCGGGGGCGAATGGGAAGCGTTGCTGCTTGTACCACGCAAGGTCGTGCGCGGGCGGTGGTGAACCGGCGGGCAGGGGCAGGTGGTTGAGCGACATCCAGTAGGTGAGGCTGGCATCGCGCCACCAGCGCGCCTCGCGGGCCTGAATGCCGAGGTAGGCGTCAGTCTTGGCCCAACGCTCGGCATCCACGCGCGATTTCAGCGTGGCCCACTGTTTGCGCATGGCTTCAACTTCGGCAACGCCATGATCATAGCGGCGGACCACGGCCGACCACAGCGTCTCTCCACCGGGCATCGGATAGGTCCATGGCAGATGGTGGAACCACAGCAGGAACTGCGGCGGCGTGATTTCGGGGCGGGCGAGGCGTGCGGCGATGGTCGGGGCATATTGCCCAATGGCGTTGCTGCCGGAAGCCGTGCGGTCAAAGCCGATGCCATCTGAGTCGGCGCGGTGATAGTAGACCGGATTCCATTCGGGCCGCTTGAGATCGGCAATCCACGGGCCGGGGCCATAGTGATGATCGGGGCCGAACAGGTGGGCAAGCCCGAACGGACCGGTGTAATCGACGACCGCCTCGCGCGAGCGCAGCATCATCGCTGTGACCGTATCGGTGACTTGCGCATCATTGCCGAAGGTCTGCCGCGACCATTCGCGCGCAATTGTCTGCGATGAAAGCTTCGGATCCCAGGCGAGACGACCGAAGGCATACCAGTTGGCCTGATTGAAAGTGCTGCCCGCCCAATCGCGATCGCGGCCGATATTGGCTACGCCCGAGATCGCGCCGAGCGTTGCCGCCACGGTCTGACCCGGGGCCTGGCCGGTTGGCGTATCGAGCGCTTCCTCGAACAGGGGGCCGAGGTAGGCGAGGTGCGTGGCAAAGCCGAGGTATTCCTTGGTGATCTGGAATTCCGCAGCCAGTCTTGTACGCCGCATGGCGCCGAATAGCGGGTGTACAGGTTCGCGCGGCTGGAAATCGATCGGGCCGTTCTTGACCTGAACGATGACGTTATCCGCGAATTTGCCGTCGAGCGGTCGGAATTCGCTGTAAGCCTGCTTGGCGCGGTCGGTCGGGTCAGTATCGGCATAGACGAAGGCGCGCCACACGACGGTTCCGCCGTGGGGACGCAGCGCGGCGGCGAGCATGTTGGCACCATCGGCGTGGCTGGCGCCATAATCACGCGGGCCGGGCTGGCCTTCGCTGTTGGCCTTGACCAGAAAGCCACCGAAATCGGGGATCAAGCGGTAGATCTCGTCGGCCTTGGCCTGCCACCACGCAGCGACCGCCGGATCGCGCGGATCGGCAGTCTTGAGGCCGCCAAGTTCGATCGGCGCGGAAAAGCGCGCCGTGAGATAGACCCGGATGCCCCATGGGCGGAACACGTCAGCTAGCGCGGCGGCCTTGGCGAGATAGGGCGCGGTGAGGCTTTCGGCCTTGGCATTGACGTTGTTGAGCACGGTGCCGTTGATGCCGATCGAGGCATTGGCGCGGGCGTAATCATCATAGCGCGGGTCCTTGAAGTCAGGCAGGGTCCACCAGTCCCACAAGGATTGCCCGGCATAGCCGCGTTCGACCGAACCATCGAGGTTGTCCCAGTGGTTGAGCAGGCGCAGCGGAATTGCGGGGGCAGACGCGATGTTGATGGCTGCGGTCGATTCGCTCGCGCGAACATGGCGCAGCAGGGCAAAAGCGCCGTAGAGCACGGCGACATCGCTGTTGCCGGTGACGAGGATGACAGCGCGGTTGCCGATCCTGACTTCGCGAATCAGATAGCCTTCATGGCCGAGCGCCCGCGTATCGAGATCAAGCAAGGCGAGATGCGAGGCGTTGCTGGTGGCCAGCATCACGGCGGCTGGCAGGTGAGGCAGGCTGCGGCGCAATTCGGCAGCGGCGCGGTCAATGGTGGAGGAGCGGCGGGGGACTTCGATTTCTGCCCCGCTCGCTGTGTCTGCGGCAAGGCACGCCAAGGTTGCCATCACGAGGGCGATTGCTGCACGCAGGCGTGTCATTTCCCGATCCTCTCTGCAGGGGTTTCCGGCCCGATTTATGATAGCGGTATCAGTGTGTCGGAGCTGATGCAAATGCCTGGGGGCTCCGGGTCGCCCTTGCCAAACCTGCAATGCTGAAAATCAGGTCAGGCGCTCTTGATCTTGCGTCGCCGACCATCTAAGGTAGCGCTATCAGACAATGGGATGCCGGGGGATGTTTTGATGGGTTTGGGTCTCACGGCTTGCCTGCCACGCGACTACGCGGATGGCGTTTTCATCGGTCGGGCCGAAGCGCCTGACGGGCCGCATGTCATCGTTTTGCGCGATGGCCGCATCCTCGACATCACGCAGACGGCCAGTTCCGTGTCGGGCGCGATTGCGCGCCGCACTTTCGCGGGGGGAAGCGATCTCGGTGCCATTGAGGATGGCTTGCCCGAGGGGTGGTCCCTGCTTTCGCCGATAGACTTGCAGTGCGTCAAGGCCTGTGGCGTGACCTTTGCTGTTAGCGCTATCGAACGGGTGATCGAGGAGCGTGCGCGTGGCGATGCCGCCGCTGCGGCCAGTATCCGCCAAGGTCTGGAAGATACGGTGGGTGCCGGTATCCGCGCCGTCGTGCCCGGCAGCGAGGAGGCGATGGCGCTCAAGGCGGCGCTGATTGCGCAGGGCATGTGGTCGCAATATCTCGAAGTCGCGATCGGGCCGGATGCCGAGGTCTTCTCGAAATCGCCGGTGCTGTCGACCGTCGGGCACGGAGCGCTGATCGGCGTGCGGTCGGATTCGAGCTGGAACAATCCTGAGCCTGAAGTGGTGCTGGTGTGCGATGGCGCTGGTGAAGTTGTCGGCGCGACGCTGGGCAACGATGTGAACCTGCGCGATTTCGAAGGGCGATCTGCGCTGTTGCTGTCGAAGGCGAAGGACAACACGGCGTCCTGCGCGATCGGGCCGTTCATCCGCCTGTTCGACGAGGGCTTCGGCATCGAGGACGTGCGCGCCGCTGAAGTGGAACTGGTGGTCGAGGGCACCGACAACTTCCGCATGGAAGGCACCAACCGCATGACCGAGATCAGCCGCGATCCGCTGGAACTGGTCCGCCAGACGATGAGCGAGCACAGCTATCCCGATGGCTTCGTGCTGTTCTGCGGCACGCTGTTTGCCCCGGTGCAGGACCGCGACGAGCCGGGCGGCGGCTTTACCCACAAGGTGGGCGATGTGGTGACGATCCGTTCCGATCGGCTCGGCGCGCTGAGCAACACCGTCACGACATCGCGCGATGCGCCCAAGTGGACGATGGGCATTGGCGCATACATACGCAATCTGGCCGCGCGCGGCCTGGTGGAGAAGATCTGAATGGCCGCGCATACCCTTGCCAATCACGCTGCGGGCCAGCAGGCAGAGCCGCGGCTGATGGCGGCGCAATACCCCAGCTTGCGCGACAAGCGCGTGATCGTGACCGGCGGTGCGAGCGGCATCGGCGAGGGGATCGTGGAGGGCTTTGCCCTGCAGGGCGCGCAAGTGGGCTTCATCGACATACAGGAAGATCCCGCAAGGGAACTCATCGCGCGGCTGGGTTCCGCGCACCACGTTCCGGTGCTGAAAGTGCAGGACGTATCGGATGTCGAAGGACTGGGCGCGGCGATGACAGCGCTGGTCGACGAGCTTGGCGGTTGCGACGTTCTGGTGAACAACGCCGCCAGTGACGACCGGCACGTGCTCGACGATATCACCCCGGCCTATTGGGACGAGCGGCTGGCGGTGAACCTGAAGCACAAGTTCTTTGCCTCGCAGGCAGTGTGGCCGGACATGAAGGCCAATGGCGGGGGGGTGATCCTCAACCTCGGGTCGATCTCGTGGCACCTAGGGCTGGATGAACTGGCGCTCTACCAGATTGCCAAGGCCGGTGTGGAAGGCTTGACCCGCAGCCTGGCGCGCGAGCTTGGGCCCTATAACATCCGCGTGAACACCATCATTCCCGGCAACGTGCAGACCGAGCGGCAGATGCGCTGGTACACGCCGGAAGGCGAGGCGGAAATCGTTTCGGCGCAATGCCTCAAGGGCCGGCTCCAGCCGGTTGACATCGCCGCCATGGCCCTGTTCCTTGCCTCTGACGATGCGCGGTTCTGCACCGGGCACGAATACTGGGTCGACGGGGGATGGCGGTGATGGCAGCTGTGCGGCGGGTTCTGGAGCTTGGCTGCACGCTGGGCGAAGGGCCGGTGTGGGACGCGGCGCGAGAGTGCCTGTGGTTCGTGGACATCAAGAACAGGCGCATCCACAGCTTCGATCCTGCTACCGGGCGGCACGAAAGCTTCGGCGTGCATGAGCAGGTCGGCTGGGTGGTGCCTGCCACCGGTGGCAGGCTGCTGGCGGGGATGAAGGACGGGTTGCACCTGTTCGATCCGGCGCTGGGCA
This sequence comes from Novosphingobium sp. CCH12-A3, assembly GCF_001556015.1. Taxonomy (NCBI): domain Bacteria; kingdom Pseudomonadati; phylum Pseudomonadota; class Alphaproteobacteria; order Sphingomonadales; family Sphingomonadaceae; genus Novosphingobium; species Novosphingobium sp. CCH12-A3. The sequence goes on from NZ_LSIA01000166.1 coordinate 39,283, forward strand.
CGAGCGTACACGTGGCGGATGTTCCGGGGGAGCCTGAGGGCAACCGCCTCAACGATGCCTGCGTCGACTTGCAGGGCCGCGTCTGGTTCGGTTCGATGGATGACGGCGAGGAAGCGCCGAGCGGGCGGTTTTACCGCGCCCATGTCCGCGAAGTGGTGGCGCAAGGGCCGGACGGGGTGTGCATCACCAATGGTCCGGCGGTATCGCCCGACGGGACGAAGCTCTATTTCACCGATACGCTTGCCCGGACAATTCATGTGGCGGACCTGGCCCAAGACGGCAGCGTCGGGGCAGCGCGGGTCTTTGCGCAAGTGTCCGACGATTTTCCCGAGGCTTATGCCGATGGGCCGGTGTGCGATGCGGAAGGGTGTGTCTGGACCGGGTTGTGGAACGGCTGGGGCGTGGCGCGCTATTCGCCCGAGGGCAAGCTGCTGCAGAAGGTTGACCTGCCCGTCGCCAATGTGACGAAGCTGGCATTAGGCGGCACGGACTTGAAGACCGCCTTCGTGACGACCGCGCGCAAAGGTCTGGACAGCGAGGCACTGGCCGCGCAGCCCATGGCGGGCGACCTGTTCGCGTTTGATGTGGCAGTGCCGGGCTTTGCCGCCCCGCTCGCGGAGTTCAGGGCGTGATGCGGCCATTGCTGGTGGTGCTGGCCGCGGGCGTCTCCGCACCAGCGATGGCCGCACCCGCGCTGGAGTTGGGCGCGGTGTGGAGCGATCATGCGGTGATCCAGCGCGATCGGCTGGTGGTGGTCGAAGGGCGTGCAGCAGCAGGCGCGGTCGTATCGGGAACTCTGGGTTCCGAGCAGGCCGAAGCCAAGGCCGGGGCTGACGGTGCCTTTGCACTGAACTTCCCGGCGCGCAAGGCTTCGGCGGAATCGATCGACCTCAAGGTAACTTCAGGTTCCGAGTCCGTGACTGTTGCCGACCTGCTCGTCGGGGATGTGTGGCTGTGTTCGGGCCAGTCCAACATGGAGTTCCAGCTTTCTCGCGCGCTGAACGGTGGCATGGAAGTGGCGATGTCCGCCGATCCTGCACTGCGCCTGCTGCAGGTGCCAAAGGCGATGTCCTACCTGCCCGAGCGCGAATTCGGCAAGGTGACGCGCTGGGCGGTTTCGGGTCCGGAGACGAGCGGCGGCTTCTCTGCGGTGTGCTGGTTCATGGCGCGTGAATTGCGCCGGGCGCGCGGCGTGCCGATTGGCGCGATTCACGCCAGTTGGGGTGGATCGAAGGTGACCCCATGGCTCGACCCTGCAGCCGGGGCCGAGATCGGCGGCGCGCAGGAGATGGCGCTGCTCGGCCTGTTCGCCAAGAACAAGCTGGCGGCCGTTACGCAGTTCGCGCCGCGCTGGACGGCATGGTACGGGGGCGAGAGCGGCGGTAGCACTCCGTGGACAAAGCCCGATGCCCTGCAGTGGCAGCCGGTTCCATCCATCAAGGGCTGGCTGGCCTGGGACGCTACGCCTCTTGCTGCCAAGCCGACAGGAACGGTGTGGATGCGGCGGCAAGTGACGCTGACCGCAGCGCAAGCCAAGGCGGGCGTTACGCTGGCGCTGGGCGTGCTCGATGACATGGACATGACCTTCGTCAACGGCCATGCGGTGGGCAATACCTTCGGCTGGGACGAGGAGCGCGCCTATGCGGTGCCGCCCAAGTTCCTGAAGTCCGGCGTGAACGAGATCATGGTCGCGGTGACCAATACTTATGGCAACGGCGGCTTTGCCAGCGCCCCGGAGCGGTTGTTCCTGACGCAGGCGGGGGGCGAGAAGCTGCCGCTGGGCGAGGGCTGGCGCTATGCCATCGCGCCGACCAGGACCTATCCGCCGCGTGCACCGTGGGATGCCAATGCCGGCATCGGGCTGATGCACAATCGCATGATCGCGCCGCTGGGACACTTCGCGATGGATGGCGCGGCCTGGTACCAGGGCGAGAGCGATGTCGACACGGCGGACTACGCGCGCCGGATGAAGGGACTGATTGCCGGATGGCGCGCGCAGTTCGGACCGGAGCTGAAGGTCGGCATCGTGCAGCTTGCCAATTATGGTCCCGCTTCGGACAAGCCGGTCGAAAGCGGCTGGGCGCAAACGCGCAACGTGCAGCGGCAGATCGTTGTCGACGATCCGAAGGCGTTCCTTGCGACGGCCATCGATCTTGGGGAGCGGACCGACATTCATCCGGCCAACAAGCTGCTGGTGGCGCAGCGGCTGGCGATGGGCGCGCAAGGCAAGGCCTTGCCGATGCCACTTGCGGCGAAGGCGGAAGGCAGCACGGTGCGGGTTTCCTTCAGCGGCATCGAGGGCGGGCTTCACGCCTGGAGTTCCGACACCGCGATCGGGTTCGAACTGTGCGACGCCGCTGGCGCCTGCCGGTTCGCACCGGGCCGCGTTGATGGCGATGCGGTGGTCCTGGCCACCGATGGCAAGCCGGCGGCGAAAGTTCGCTACGGCTGGGCCGATAACCCGGTGGTCAATCTGTTCGACGGGCGCGCGCAGGCCGTGCCGGGGTTTGCGCTGGACGTGGTGCGCTGATCAGCCTTGTGGCGGGGCCGCATCGGATTCGCGGCGGACCAGTTCGTAGTCGAGCGTGGCCAGGCGTGGCCTGATCTTTTCCGATGCCCGCTCGGCACGGATTTCCTGTGCCAGAAGATCAAGCGCAGTTTCCGCCATCTGGCGGATCGGCTGGCGGATCGTGGTCAATTCCGGCCAGATGTTCGAGGCAAAGGCGGTATCGTCGAATCCGCAGACGGTAAGGTCGTGCGGAACTTCGAGATCGTTGCGATGGGCAGCGGCGACGCAGCCTGCGGCCATGTCATCGTTCGAGGCGAAGATTGCGGTGGGGCGGGATGGCAGGGCGAGCATGTCCATCGCCGCATCAAGGCCGGAACGATAGGTGAAGTGACCCTGCTGCACGAGCGCCGGATCAACAGTGGCGCCGCTTTCGGCCATGGCATCGCGGAATCCGGCGAGGCGCAGGGCGCTGGCGGATTGCTGCGGGTTGCCGATGATGAAGCCGATCCGCTTGTGGCCGAGGCCGAGGATGTGCTTCGTCATGTCGTAGGCGGCCTGGTAATCGTCGATCATGACGACGCCGTGGTGCGCCTCGGCCTGCCCCGGTCCAATCAGCACCGCATGCGTGCCGGCGCGGCGGAGACGGGCAAGCAGGGCGGTATCATCGCACAAGGGCGGGGGCAGCAGGAAGCCATCGACCGCACTGTCGACAAGACGCGCAATCATCTTCGACTGATCCGTTTCCGGTTCGCAGCGTTCGACCATGAGGTGTGCATCGAGACGGGTTGCGGCGTCCATGCAACCGATCAGCAGCTCGCTGAGATAGGAGGCTGAAGGGTTGGCGTAGAGCAGGGCGATGCGCAGTTGCGAGGCGCCGGCGAGACTGCGCGCGGCGCGGTTGGGAGCATAATTGAGCTGCTTTATTGCCGCTTCAACCGCGAGACGCGTCTCCTCTCGCACGCCGGAACCGCCATTGACGACACGGCTGACCGTCATCGGCGAGCATTGCGCGAGGCGCGCCACATCGTTGACCGTGGGACGTCCGGCGCTGCGGCGGGACTTGGTATCATTCATGTTCTGCAGGCTCCCGTTGCGTGAAGTCCTGACGCTGCAACATCCCCTTTGCAAGCGGGTTTGTGAATAAAGCAGACTTAAACGCAATTGGCGCTTGCATGCTGCTCGGCTTCGGATACAAAGGTAGCGCTATCAAATGAACGGTGGCCGCGCCAGGCGACTGGCCGGGATAACTGGTGAGAACGTAAACAGGGCCGTCGACGCTGTGCATCGCGCATGGCAATGTCCGGGCCAGTTCAACGAGTTGGGAGAGGGAAATGGCTGCAGTGCAGCAGGACCGGGTCAACATGGCGCTTGTCGGCGCAATCGTCTCGGTGGCGACAATCGGCGGATTGCTGTTCGGGTACGACAGCGGCGCGGTGAACGGGACGCAGGCCGGCCTCAAGGCGGCTTTCGCGCTCGACGACAATGGCCTGGGCTTTACCGTTGGCTCGTTGCTCGTCGGCTGTGCTGCCGGCGCGTTCATGGCAGGCCGTCTGGCCGACCGCTTCGGGCGCAAGCGCATCATGGTGCTGGCGGCGATCCTGTTCCTGGTCGGTGCGCTGGTGCAGGGGCTGACGGGCAATCACGCGCTGTTCGTGGTGTTCCGCTTCCTCGGCGGCATGGCGGTGGGCGCGGCCAGCGTGCTGTCCCCGGCCTATATCTCCGAGGTTGCCCCTGCTGCGATTCGCGGCCGACTGACGAGTGTGCAGCAGGTGATGATCATCACCGGCCTCACCGCGGCCTTCGTCGTCAACTATGTGCTGGCGCAGCAGGCCGGGGATTCGCTCGGCGAGCTGGCGGGCGTTCCGGCGTGGCGCTGGATGTACCTGGCGCAGGCGGTGCCGGCGGTGGTGTTCCTTGTGGCCTTGCAGTTCATCCCGGAAAGCCCGCGCTATCTGGTGAGCAGTGGCCGCGCCGATGACGCCGAGGCCGTGCTGACGCGCATTTTCGGCGAGACCGAAGCGAGCCGCAAGGTCGAGGAAATCCGCGCCTCGTTCGCGACCGATCACCGCCCGCGCCTTGCAGATGTGCTTGCGCCCGGCACGGTGCTGCGCCCGATCGTGTGGGCTGGCCTGATCATTGCCGTGTTCCAGCAGTTCGTCGGCATCAACGTGATCTTCTATTACGGCGAGACGCTGTGGAAGCTGGCGGGCGTATCTGAAAAAGCCGCGCTCGAACGCAACATCATCTCGGGCGTGGTCTCGATCGCGGCTTGCTTCATCACGATGGCGCTGGTCGACAAGGTGGGGCGCAAGCCGCTGCTGCTGGTCGGTTCCGCCGGCATGACGCTGGCGCTGGGCGCGATGAGCTGGGCGTTCTCGCAAGGGACGCTGGATGCGGCCGGGGCACTGCAGATGGACCCGTCGCTGGGCATGATCGCGGTGATTGCAGCCAACATCTACGTGATCTTCTTCAACGTCAGCTGGGGCCCGGTGATGTGGGTCATGCTGGGCGAGATGTTCCCCAACCAGCTGCGCGGATCGGCCCTGGCGGTGTGCGGCCTGGCGCAGTGGGGCGCGAACTATGCAGTGGTGCAGAGCTTCCCCGCGATGGCGAGCGGTCTGGGCCTTGCCGAAACTTACGTGCTCTACACCGTGAGCGCGGCGGTGAGCTTCTGGCTGGTCAAGGCCTTCCTGCCCGAGACCAAGGGCAAGGAACTGGAGCAGATGGAAGGCTGGGGCGGGCACTGATCCGTCGCAGGTGAAGAATACGACCGGGGGCATGAACGGCCCCCGGCGCAAAGGAGAGCGAATTCGATGAAGCCGATTGCCAAGAAATTTCGGACAGTGCTGCTGGCGGCGACCTTTGCAGCTGGGTTGAGCATGCCTGCCTTGGCAAAGGATGCTGCGGTCGAAGTTGCGATTGATACCGCCACGACCGGCCCGGTGATCGACAAGCATATCTTTGGCCAGTTTGCAGAGCACCTTGGCACCGGGATCTACGGCGGCGTGTGGGTCGGCAAGGATTCGCCCATCCCGAACGTGCGCGGCATCCGCACTGATGTGGTCACTGCCCTCAAGGCGCTCAAGGTGCCCAACGTCCGCTGGCCGGGCGGGTGCTTTGCCGATGAATATCACTGGCGCGACGGCATCGGCCCGGCGGACAAGCGCCGGGTGCAGATCAACACCAACTGGGGAGGCGTGCCGGAATCCAATGCCTTCGGCACCCACGAGTTCATGGACTTTGCCGAGCAGATCGGGTCGGAGGCCTATATCTCGGTGAACATCGGTTCGGGCACGGCGGCGGAAGCTTCGGCCTGGATCGAATACATGACCGCCGAGAAGGACACGACGCTGGCCAAGGAGCGGGCCGCCAATGGGCATCCGGCGCCGTGGAAGGTGCCGATCCTTGGCCTCGGCAACGAGAACTGGGGTTGCGGCGGCGCGATGTCGGCCGACCACTATGTCGAGGAAATGAAGCGCTTCGCCAACTTTACGCGCAATTTCAACCCGGCGCAGCGTGAAGGCGCAGCACGGATGAAGCGCAATGCCGTGGGCTGGGACAGCGACAAGCTCGACTATACCGAGGAAGTGATGAAGGCGTGGAGCACGCACGTCTATTCCTGGGATATCGAAGGCGTCTCGCTGCACAAGTACACCGTCGGCGGTGGCTGGCCGCCGGTGCGTCCGGCAACCGGCTTCGGCAACGATGAATACGCCCTGATGATTGCCGATACGCTGACCATGGACACCCTGCTCAAGAAGCAGAAGGCGATCATGGACAAGTACGATCCAGCCAAGAAGCTGCTGATCGCGGTGGACGAGTGGGGCGCGTGGCTTGCACCGACCCCGGGCAGCAATCCCGGTTTTCTGCAGCAGCAGAACTCGATGCGCGATGGGGTGATCGCGGCGCTCAACCTCAACATCTTTGCGCGCCATGCGGACCGGGTGAAGATCGCCAACATCGCACAGATGATCAACGTGTTGCAGGCGATGATCCTGACCGACGGCAGCAAGATGGTGCTGACGCCGACCTATCACGTGTTCAAGATGTACGTGCCGTTCCAGGACGCGCAGTTCGCGCCGGTGAAGTTTGCAGCGGGTGAATACACGGTGGGCGATCGCAAGCTGCCGCGCGTCGATGCCATGGCGGCAAAGGACAAGGGCGGGCAGGTGTGGGTCTCGCTCGTCAACGTCGATCCCGATGCGGGCACGAGCGTGACGATCCCCGGCTTCCGGAGCGCCAGCGGCGAAGTGCTGACCGCGCCGAAGGTGGACAGCGTCAACACCTTCGCCGCGCCATCGGTCGTCGCGCCAAAGGCGATCAGCGGCAAGGCAGCGGGCGGTGGCGTGACGATCACCTTGCCGCCGCGCTCGGTAACGGTGGTGAAGGTTTCGAAGTGATCTGAAGAAGTGCCCTGCGGCGGTCTCTATCCTCCCTCCTGAGGCTGCTGCAATACCTGAACGGCCCGGAAGGCAATGCGCTTTCCGGGCCGATTTTTGTTTGCTTGGGGGTGCGGGAAGGGGCAGCGGGGCCCCGGGGCAGGCTGTATAGTAAAGCCCGGTGTGACGGGCCTTGAGCGGTTATGGCGCCAATTTTTGCATCCGAGCCCCATTTCTGCTGATTGGAGGGCATGGCAGGCGGACTGGCCGTTGGTGCAGACTGGCGGCTTTCGGGCATTTGCGACCAAAAGCGGACTGTCAGGACACGATGCCATTGCGGACGTTCAGCCCTAGCGGTTTTTCGGCCACCACCAAAACCTGAAGATAGTGTCGCTCGCGCCGAAGCTCACTCCAAAGTCAGCGCGATTGGCTGATACATCTCTCACAGCTTCCGAGAGATTGGAGATATCTTCCGGTCTGAGGGGCATTGCAAAAATCTCGGCTGAAAGGCCGATCGACCCGGTTCCTTCTAGGTCATTGCCAAGGCGGAGTTTTGCGGGGACTTCAAGGCGAAGGTCGTGACCGCCGAAAATGTTATCTGCCCCAACCACTCGGGGATCCGTCACCCTGATAGTCCGATGAGCGGGTTCTGTCGCACTGGAAAGAATAGAACACAACTCGATCAGGCTGGCACAGCCCATTGCATCTGCTGTGAAGTGCCAATCGTCATACATCCTGCGGGCTTTCCGGTAACGCCAAAGGCTAACCCGCCCGTCCTGCCGCCATGACCCGAGTGCTTGATCCATTCGCGTATGCTAGTCCGAAATCAACCCTTTTCCACCCCATTCCAGCCCTTCACTGCCCCGTCAGCGCGTCATGACAGCGGTCGTCACCCCAGATATTCCCGGCGGCCTAGCCTAAGTCACAGGGGGGCTGGGCGGGGATTCTTGACCTTGGTCAAACGACGGGGGCCTCTGGCATGACACTTTCCCGCCATCACCAGGATGGAGAGGAAAGACATGGCAGACCGCGATCCCGGCGCGTTCGAACAGGCCCGATGCCCCGGCACCAGCTGGCAGGACATTCTGGCTGCCGACGAGGTGCAGCCCCCCGCTTTCATGGGCGAAGACCGTTCGCAGTATCTCGGTTCCGAGCCGATCGATGCGGCGCGGTATTACAGCCCCGAATTCTTCCGCGCCGAGTGCGAGAAGATGTGGCCCGCGGTGTGGCAGTTCGCCGCGCGCGAGGAGGACCTGCCCGAGCCGGGCGACTATGTGACCTATGACAATGCGGGCCGGTCCTGGCTGATCGTGCGGCAGGAGGATGGCAGTGTGAAGGCGTTTCACAACGTCTGCCTGCATCGCGGCCGCAAGCTCAAGACCGACAGCGGCAGCGCCGAACAGTTCCTCTGCCCGTTCCACGGCTTTTCGTGGAACCCGGACGGGTCCTTACGCAACATTCCCTGCCGCTGGGACTTTGCCCACCTGACGGACCGGAAGATGCAACTGCCCGAAGGCCATGTGGCGCAATGGGGCGGCTATATCTTCATCCGCGAAAATGCCGAAGGGCCGACGATCGAGGAATATCTCGATCCGCTTCCCGAGTTCTTCAAGCGCTGGCGGCACGAGGATTGCGTGACGGTGGCCTGGGTGGCCAAGGTCATCCCGGCCAACTGGAAGATCGCGATGGAAGCTTTTATGGAAAGCTACCACGCCTATGTCACCCACCCGCAGCTGATGCCGTTCACCGGCGATGCCAATGCTGCCTATCACGTGCTGGGCCGGCACGTGAACGTGAACTACACCCCGTTCGGCGTGGTCAGCCCGCATATCGAGGCGCAGGCCAGGGCCGAACACTGGCCGCAGCAGCGCATCATCGACGAATTCCGCAAGTACAACGGCCGCAGCGCCGACAACTACGATGCGGACAAGGACAACTATGCGATCACGGTGCCGGAAGGGCGCAGCGCCCGCGCCGCGCTGGGCGCGAAGATGCGCGAGGTTTCGGAAAAGCAGTTCGGCGGAGACTATTCGGGCGTTTCCGAAAGCGAACTGCTTGATGCGCTGGTCTACAACGTGTTCCCCAACTTTGCGCCGTGGGGCGGGTTCATGCCCAACATCGTCTATCGCTGGCGGCCCTGGCCCGATCAGGACAAGTGCCTGATGGAAGTGCGCGTGATCGCCCGGGTTCCGGAAGGGCAACCCCGCCCGGCTGGCGTGCCAATGCACTTGCTCGGCGATGACGAGATCTGGGCCGACGCGCCCGAGCTTGGCGTGCTGGGCGCAGTGCTCGATCAGGACAGCGAGAACATGGCGCTGTGCCACGAGGGGCTGAAGGTTTCGAAGAACGGGCGCGTCGAACTCGCCGACTATCAGGAAGTGCGCATCCGCCACATCCACCAGACGCTGGATTCCTATCTGAACGCTTGACGCTGAATGCCCACCCCGCTGCGACTAGGTTCGCTGCGCTCTCCAAGTCTCGCGGCCCTCCCGCCTGCGGGATGGCGAAGAGCGGCGCTGCAACTCCCCTCCCGCAGGCGGGAGGGGGCGGGGGTGGGCATAAGCTACGACAAGGATTTGAATTGAAAGGCTGACCCACATGACCGAACTTTACGACAAGTATGCCCGCGCTGCGGAACGGATGCTCCATTTCGTCGAGACCAGGACGACCGACATGGCAAGCGGCACGATGCGGGTGCCCGTGGCCGACTACCTCAGCGAGGAGCGCTTCGAGGCGGAGATCGCGCGGATATTCAAGCGGTTGCCGCTGATGCTGGCGCTGACCATCGAGCTGCCGCAGGTGAACGACTACAAGGCGATGGAAGTGATGGGCCTGCCGGTGCTGATCACCCGCGGCAAGGATGGCAAGGCGCGCGCGTTCCTCAACGTGTGCAAGCATCGCGCGATGCATCTGGCCCGGGAGGGCAAAGGCAATTGCAAGGCCTTTGCCTGCCAGTACCACGGCTGGACCTATTCCAACGAGGGCAAGCTGATCGGCATTGCCGAGGCGAGCACCTTCGGCGAGGTGGATCGCTCCACCCTCAACATGACCGAGCTGCCGTGCGACGAGGCGGCGGGTCTGATCTTCGTGATCCTGACTCCCAAAAGCGAGGGCGGCTTGCCGATCAGCGCCATCGAATGGATGGGCGGGATGTACGAGGACTTCGCCGCGCTGAAGCTGGAGTCGTGGTACTTCCACAAGGCGCGCACGATGAAGGGCGCCAACTGGAAGGTGGCCTATGACGGCTACCTCGAAGGCTATCACTTCCAGGCCGCGCACACCAATACGGTGGCCACGCGCAGCCCTTCGAACCGCGCCCATTACGAAGGCTTCGGGCCGCATATCCGGCTGGGCTTCCCGCAGAACTCGATCACCCGGCTGGCCGACCTGCCGCGCGAGGAATGGGGGCGGCAGGAGAACAATGGCTATGATTTCACCCGCATGCTCTTTCCGAACATGAGCTTCTTCCTGGCGCCCGAGATGGGCCAGCTGGCGCAGCTGTTCCCCGGGCCGAAGGCGAACCAGAACACCACCGTGATGAACTACATCTTCCCGGTGAAGCCCGAGACCGAGGAAGGCCTCGCCGCGCTTGACCAGATGTGCGACTTCTTCTTCGATGTGGTGGAGGAGGAGGACTACTTCCTTGGCCTGAAAGTGCAGAACGGGCTGGAATCCGGCGCGATGACGCACCAGACCTTCGGCCGGAACGAGCCGGGCAACCAGTTCTTCCACAAGTGGATCGCCTATTACCTCGACGAAAGCGGCAGCACGCCGATGCCGGTGATGAAGGCCTAATCGGCCGGGCGGGTGAGCGCCTGGGCCGGTGCGCCGAGCACGGCCTGGCGCAACTGGAGCGAACGGGTGAACATCGGTCCGCAGGCTTCAAGGAACTGCGTGGGCTTCATGCCGAGGAACTCGTGCGCCTCGCGGATGAAGTGCGAGTAATCGGTGTAGCCGGCGTCGATGGCGAGCGCGCGTCGGCCCGGCCCGCCGCGGATCAGCGCATGGAGCGAACGCAGGAAGCGGGCGCGGCGCAGCAGCAGCTTGGGCGCAAAACCGAACGAGCGCAGGCAAAGGCGCTCCAGCTGGCGCGAGGCAATGTCGAGACTGTGCGAGAGCTGGCCGACCGTGCGCAGATTGGGATCGAGCAGGGCCGAAAAGATCCGGGCAATGGTGTCCTCGTCGCGGTGAGGCGTGCCCATCCGGTCGATCAGCCAGGCATCGAAGATTGCGGGGACAGCGCCGGGCGCCGCACTGCGCAGGTGCCGGGCCAAAGCTTCGACATCTTCGCCCAGCACGTCGCGCGCAGGGACGACGCGATCGGCGATCTTGGCAGTGGAGCAGCTGCCGAGGCGCGCCCACCCCAGCGGGGTGATCCCTGCGCCGATGACGGTGCCGGCATCGCTTTGCGACCAGCAGGCCGTGGATGAGGGGCCGAACAGCGCGACATCGGGCACGCGCACGGCTTCGGGCGAGCCGCAGCGGACCTGCCAGCGGGTCTGCGGATCGAGCAGCACGCGCAAGTTGAACCAGGCCGGCTGGAACACATCGCTGTGGACCTGCCCTTGCGGCGGCGCGACGGCGTAAAGATGGTAGCCGCTGACCAGCCCTTCGAGCCGGGGGGAGGGCTTCCAGTAATCCATGCGCATGGCCGCCGGCGGATCGGCCCGTGCGCTGCTTTCATCGAATGCCGCGACCTTCATCAACTGCGTTCCTGCCCCTGGCCCAAGCCCTTGACCGGCTTTGGAAAAGGAACGGCCTGAACGGGTTTTAGTGCCGCACCATGGCCCCGCCATCGACCCATACGCCATGGCCGGACATGAAGCGGGCATCGTCGCTGCACAGGAAGGCAATGACGTCGGCGATGTCTTCGGGCTGGCCGAGGCGGCGCAAGGGGGCCTTGTTCTCCCAGAAGGTGCGGAATTCGGGCATCTGGGTAAAGGCGGCGCGGTCATCGGCGTGGCGATGGCGCCGGGCTGGACGCAGTTCACCGTCACCCCGAACGGGCCGAGTTCCGCCGCGACCGACTTGGTGAAGCCGAGCACCGCGTGCTTCGAGGCGGAATAGGCGCTGAGGCCCTCGTCGCCGTGGCTCGACGTGGTGGAGCCGATGGTGACGATGCGGCCGTTGCCAGCGGCCTTGAGGTGCGGCACGGCATCGCGCACGAGGCGGAAGACGGCGACGAGGTTCACCTCCATCACGCGCAGGAAATAGGCGTCGTCATGGCCTTCGAGGGGGTGAAACGCGCTGATCCCGGCGCAGGGGACAAGCGTATCGAGCCCGCCCATCGCCGCCACGGCGTGTTCAACAAGCCGGGCATTGGCATCGGGGGCGGTGAGATCGCCTGAGAAATCGACATCGCCCTGCACGTCTGCGGTGAAGACTTGCGCCCCGTCGGCGCGGAGGCGCGCAGCGGTGGCCGCGCCAATGCCCGAGGCTGCGCCGGTGACGATGGCCTTGCGGTTCTTGAGGCGATCAGAGGCCATCGGCGATCTTCAGCACGAGCTTGCCGGTATTGGCGCCCGTGAACAGGCGCATGAAGGCATCGTAGGCGTTTTCGAGGCCCACCTGCACGTCGTCGTCGATGCGCAGGCGGCCTTCGGCCATCCACTGCGCCATGACCGCGCCGCCTTCGGCAAAGCGCGGGGCGTAGTCCATGATGAGGTAGCCGTAGAGCGTGGCCTGGTTGATGAGGATCGACCAGAGGTTGCGCGCGCCGACCTTGGCGGGCGAATTGTATTCGCTGATCAACCCGCACAGCACGATGCGGGCATGCTTGGCAAGGTTGAGCAGTTCGGCATCGAACACGTCGCCGCCGACGTTCTCGAACACCACGTCAGCCCCGTTCGGCGCGGCGGCGCGGATTTCGGCGGCGAGCTGTTCGACCGACTTGTTCTTGTAGTCGATCGCGACGTCGAAGCCGTAGTCTTCGATCAGGCGGCGGCACTTTTCGGCACCCCCGGCAATGCCGATCACCCGGCAGCCGAGAATCTTGCCGATCTGACCGACCGCGGAGCCAACCGCCCCTGCGGCGCCCGAAACCAGCAGCGTTTCGCCCGGCTTTGGCTTTGCGACGTCGATCAGGCCGAAATAGGCGGTGAGGCCGACTGCGCCCATTGCCGACAGGAACCGCGATGGCGAATCGACCTGGGCGACATCAACCTTCATGGTGAATCCGCCTGCGCCATTGACCGAATAGTCTTCCAGGCCATTCATGCCCAGAACCCAGTCTCCGACGGCAAAATCAGGCGAGTTGGAAGCGGCGACAACGCCAACCGTCGTCGCCCTGACGGGATCGCCCAAGGGGATCGGCGGCATGTAGCTGGGCGCATCGTCCATCCACCCGCGCTGTGCGGGATCGAGCGAGGCATAGCAGTTGCGCACCACGAAGCCGCCTTCGGGCGCGGAGGGAACGGCTTGTTCGACAAGGGAAAAGTCCTCTGGCACCGGTGTGCCGACAGGGCGGCGAGCCAGCAGGAAGCGGCGATTGACGGTCATTGTGATCTCTCCCGGATTCTTGTCCGAACGCTACGGCAAGGATGGATGATGCACTGGCACATGCACCTGTAACAAGTCGCAGTTGGTTCGATGCCCGCAGCGGTGGATGAAGGAGGCGAGCCATCGTCCCTGAGCGGACGAGGTTACCCTTGGAGGGAGGATAGACATGAGAACCACTGCTGCACGGCGCATGCTTGCCGTTGCCATGACCACGACCGCGCTTGGCCTTGCGCTGCCGGCATTTGCCACCGAAGCAGACGAGCCGCAGGCGGTCCAGGCCGACGAGACCACAGCAGCCGATGCAGGCGATACCGGCGCGATCATCGTGACCGCCCGCCGCCGTTCGGAAACGCTGCAGAGCACGCCGGTGGCAATCACCGCGGTCAACACCGCCTTCCTTGAGAGCAAGGCCGCCGTGAACATCGGCGATCTGCAGGGCGCGGCTCCCGGCCTGCTCATCACCCAGCAGAATTCGGGCGCGCAGGCGGCCAACATCTCGATCCGCGGCCTGACCTATGCCGACATCGAAAAGTCGCAGACGCCGACCGTGGGCGTGCTGGTCGACGGCGTAGTGATCGGCACCAACACCGGCCAGCTTCAGGATGCGTTCGACATCGCCCAGCTCGAAGTGCTGCGCGGGCCGCAGGGCACGCTGTTCGGCGCCAACACCATCGGCGGCGTGATCAACATCCAGCGCACCAAGCCGACGATGAAGACCGGCCTCAAGGCCGAGGCGACCTTCGCCAAGTTCGGAACGTTCTCGACAAAGGTCCTGGCCAATTTCGGCAACGAGGAGAGCTGGGGCGTCAAGGCGTGGTACTTCCACAACGAGACCGACGGCTTTTACAAGAACGTGACCCGCAATGTCGACGCGGGCTGGAGCAATGGCGAGAACTACGGCGCCAGCCTGCTGTTCAAGCCGACCGGTTCTGGCTTCGATGCGCAGCTGACCGTTGCCCAGGTCGAGCAGGTGTTCGACCCCGTGGTCAGCAGCCTTGCCAACAGCGGCGAAGCATTTTGTTCGCAACCCACGCTGGACTTCATCGGCAGTCTTTCAGGGCTTCCGGCCGGGTCGATCCTTGCTGCGCCGCCGCGCGAATGCAATCGCAACAACACGACGGATCTTTACACGACCTTCGGTTCGGCGGCCTCGAGCAATTACAGGGCTCCTGAAGCCACGCTGGAGATGAACTACGATCTGGGTGGCGTCACGCTGACCTCCATCACCGGCTGGCGCAAGAGCACCGAGGCGCAGACGCAGGATTTCGACGGCATGTCCGTCGATCTCTACTATGTCGATCGCCGCCAGCACTACGAACAGTGGAGCCAGGAATTGCGGGCTGCCGGCAACCTGCTGGATGGCCTCGATTACGTGGTTGGCGGGTTCTACTTCCATTCGAAGTACGACCTGACGCAGTGGTCACGGGTGCTGGCCAACAGCCCGAACATCGCCCCGACCCTTTTTGACAAGAACGCCCAGCACGTTGAAGGCCTTACCGAAAGCTATGCGGTGTTCGGTGACTTCAACTGGAAGGTTGCCGACCAGATTCGCGTCTCGTTCGGCGGACGTTACAGCCACGACCGGAAGGAACTGTTCAACGGCTTTGCCGGTGGCAAGCTGATCGATCCGGACAGCGTGCAAAAGTCCCAGTTCGTGCCCGTTGGCACCGGCAAGGCGAGCTTCAACAAGTTCACGCCCAAGGTCGGCATCGACTGGCGCCCGAACCAGGACCTGATGGTCTATGCCTCGTGGTCGCGCGGTTACCGTTCGGGCGGGTTCAGCCCGCGCGCGGCAACGGCTGCCACCGCCAGCACGCCGTTCCAGCCTGAAACGGTCGACGCCTATGAAGTGGGCGTGAAGCTTTCGGCGTTCGACCGCAAGCTCGAGCTTAACCTTGCCGGCTTCGTGTCGGACTACAAGGACATGCAGCAGAACCTGACCGTTCCGGGCGGCCCCACCGGCAACCAGACGATCACCGGCAACGTGCCGGGCGGCGCGCTGATCAAGGGCATCGAGGCGGACGGCACGCTGCGCGTGACCGAGAACTTCCGCATCACCGGCTCGATCGCGATAATGGACTCGCACTTCCGCAACTTCGTAACCTGCGGCGCCTATGCGGCAGGGCCGGTGGCGACCAATGCCTGCGGTGCGGGGCTGGTGCCGTTCAACTACTCGGCCAACCGCCTGATCTATGCGCCCGACTTCACCGCGTCGCTGGGCGCGGAATACGTCGCACCGACCGGCTTTGGCGACATCACCACCAATGTCGGCTGGCGCCACATCTCGCCCTATGACGAACAGCTTTCGGCAGCTTCGCTGACGCCGACGCTGAACGGTTCGGGCCAGGCGACGCTGATCACGGTGGGCGGCAACGATCCGCGCGTGCGCACCACCACGCAGGATCTGGTCGATGCGTCGATGACCTTCAACTTCGACCTGAAGGACAGCAAGGCCTACCTGCGCGTGTTCACCCGCAACTTGCTGAACGAGAAGACCACGACCCACGCGTTCACCGTGGCTGGCCTGTGGTCGTTCGGCATGGCGCTTGAACCGCGGACCTACGGCGTGACCGCGGGCTTCAAGTTCTGAGGCCGGCGCATATAACCTGATCCACCTTGCCGGGGGGGCGGGGGAGGGTCGCTTAGGCGACGTTCCTTTCCGTCCCTCCGGTTTTTTATAGGGAGAGTTTCAAATGGGCCGTCTTGCCGGAAAAGTTGCATTGATCACCGGTGGCGCTTCGGTGCCGGGTCTGGGCAGCGCCACCGCGCAGCGCTTTGCCGAGGAAGGAGCCAAGGTGTGGTTGACCGACCGCGACCTGGCAGGGGCCGAAAAGGTGGCCGAAGGCATCCGGGCGGCTGGCGGTGAGGCCCGGGCCCTGCTGCATGACGTGACCAACGAGGCGCAGTGGGACGAAGTCTTCGCCGCGATCGAGGCCGAGGACGGCAAGCTGGACGTGTGCGTCAACAATGCCGGCATCGCGGTGCTGCGCCCGATCGAGGAAATGACCAGCGCCGACTGGGCCCTGCAGAACTCGGTCAACCTCGACAGCGTGTTCCAGGGCACCAAGCGCGCGGTGATCCTGATGCGCAAGACCGGGGTGAAGGGCTCGATCATCAACATCTCGTCGGTGGCGGGGCTGATCGGCGTGCCCGCCTGCGGCGCCTATGCCGCGGCGAAGGGCGGCGTGCGTCTGTTTTCAAAGACGATCGCGGTCGAAACCGCCAAGGACGGCATCCGCGTCAATTCGGTCCATCCGGGCATGATCCTGACCAACATCCAGGGTGTGGCGCAGGAAGACAATGCGGCGAACTATGACGCCACGCTCGCGCTGGTGCCGATGGGCTACATGGGCGCGCCGCTCGATATCGCCAACATGAACCTGTTCCTCGCCTCGGATGAGAGCCGCTATGTTACGGGGACCGAGCTGGTGGTCGATGGAGGCATGACGGCGCTTTGATTGCGCCGGG
The DNA here is from genome assembly GCF_001556015.1 of Novosphingobium sp. CCH12-A3. Lineage (NCBI taxonomy): Bacteria > Pseudomonadati > Pseudomonadota > Alphaproteobacteria > Sphingomonadales > Sphingomonadaceae > Novosphingobium > Novosphingobium sp. CCH12-A3. The sequence continues at coordinate 56,137 of NZ_LSIA01000166.1, forward strand.
CCGATGCGTCCCCGCGCAGGCGGGGACCGCAGTCGGCTTAAGCTGAAGTTCAGTCACATCACCGAGGTCCCCGCCTGCGCGGGGACGCATTGTTTCAGGACGAGGCCACCCAGCGGATCGCGTTCTCGACCAGGCGGCGGTAGTGCGGGTTGTCGTAGGCCGAGGGGCCATCGCCCGGCTGGAGATAGACGAGGCGGCTGTTGAGAGCCTGCCGGGTCCAGCCGACGAGATTGGAGCCGGGCGGGTGATCCCAGCCTTCGCGGCTGAACATTTGGCCTTTGACGGCAAGGTCCGCCGACCAGAAGTGATCGCGATCAAAAGCGGCGCTTGAGCGCAGGAGCGGGGTCATGCCTGCTTCATTGATCTGGCCGAGATAGAGTTCGTCGGTGAGCGTGAAGCTTGCAGGCAGGCCGGCGGTGACGGGATGATCGGCGACGACCGAAATCTCGTGAGTGACATCGTGGCAATAGCCGCTGTCCTCCACGGCAGCCCCGCGCCATTGGCCGGGATGGTAGAAGAACTGCCCGCCCAGCCAATCGTGATATTCGCCCCAGGTCGGCCAGCCTGCCAGCGCGTGATGCAGCGCGACCACGCCCTTGCCCTGTTCGAGCAGGGCGCGGAATCCGGCCTGCAGTTCGGCCGAGGGCTCGCGGTAGAGCGGGGCATTTTCCGGGGCTTCGAAATCGAGGCCGGGCATGTCGTAGAGTACCAGCGCATCGAACCCGCGCATGGCATCGGGGTTCATCAGCAGCGCGGCGGCGGGTTGATCGACCATGGTGGCCGAGATGCTGTCCATGGCCTGGAACATGGCGTCGAAGGCGGTGCGATCGAAGGGATGGCCGCGCACGGCGACGAGGCACTGGAGCGGGGCGCGGTGCTTGATGATCGGCATCAGGCGACTTTCACGATGACTTTGCCGATCGCCTGGCCCGAGAGCATGCGGCGATAGGCGACGAGCGTGTTCTCCAGCCCCTGTGTCTCGTCAAGATTGACGGTCAGCGTCCCGGCATCGACCCATTCGCGCAAGACGGGCAGAAATTCCGCACCGCGATGGAGGAAATCGGGGATGAAGAAGCCTTCGATGCGCAAGCGGCGCATCAGCACCTGATCGAAGCGGGCGGGGCCGGGCAGGGGGGCATCGTTGTCATAAGCCGCAACCATGCCGCAGACGGCGACGCGGCCATAATGCGCCATGTTGGGCAGGACCGCGTCGAGCAGCGGCCCGCCGACATTGTCGAAATAGGCGTGAACGCCGCCCTCGATCCCGGCAAGGCGGGCGGCAACATCATCGCTCTTGTAGTCGATGGCGATATCGACGCCCAACTGTTCGGTCAGGTAGCGGCACTTGGTCGGTCCGCCCGCAATGCCGATGACTTTCGCGCCGAGATTGCGCCCGACCTGACAGGCCATCGACCCCGTGGCTCCGGCAGCCGCCGAGACCACCAGCCATTCGCCCGCCTTGATCGCGGCCACTTCCTTGACGCCCACATAGGCCGTCCAGGCGTTCATGCCGAGCGCGCCGAAGTGGTGGCGGATGTCGGTCACGGTATCATCGACGATTTCGAGGCCTGCGAGGGCAGGGACCATCGTGGCATATTCCGCCCACTGGCCGAAGCCGCGCACCAGTGCGCCAAGGGGGTAGGCGGGATCGCGGCTTTCGCTGACGTGGCCGAGCACGAGGCCCGCCATCTTCGCGCCCAGCGGCAGGGGCGGCTGATAACCATCGGTGCGCGGGCTCATCCACATGCGGGTGCCCGCGTCCATCGACAGGTAGCCGACCCTTACCCGCACTTCGCCATCGGCCAGCGGCGGCAGGGCTCCGGTCTGCAGGCTGAGCGCGGCTTCGAAGTTTGAGCCTTCAGGGTGACGATCAAGGCGCCAGAAGCGGTTTTCGGTCATGGGAATTCCTCTCAAGGCACAGAGGTGCCGACGCTACGGCAGCGCAGCACCTAGCCAAAGGAAGAGGCTAACGCATTGGCGAGGCGAGCGTTCGTTACAGGAGGCGTAAACGCGCGAGACTAATCACAAAGGGAGGATGCGGTCATGCGCACCATAAAGGGAATTCTTCTCGCCACTTGCGCACTTGGCGTCAGCGCACCGGTCATGGCGCAGGATGCAGCACAGGAAGGCGCATCTGCAGGCGGCCTCGAGGAAATCATCGTAACCGCGCGCAAGCGCGAGGAATCGGTGCAGACGGTTCCGGTGGCGGTAACCGCCATATCCGAAAAGACCATCCAGCAGCGCGACATCACCTCGATCGAAAAGATCGCTGCGGCCACGCCCAACCTCAACGTCGGCCGTGCCTCGAACGGTTCGGGCGCGCAGCTGACGATGCGCGGCATCGGCTCGTCCTCGACCTCGATCGGTATCGAGCAGTCGGTCGCCGTAGTCGTGGATGGAGCCTATTACGGGCAGGGCCGCATCATTCAGGAAGGCTTCTTCGACCTGAAGCGCGTGGAAGTGCTCAAGGGTCCGCAGGCGCTGTTCTTCGGCAAGAACGCGACCGCAGGCGTCATCAGCCTGGCCACCAACGATCCGGGCCAGGACCGCGAATTCATCGCGCGTGCCGGTTACGAGTTCCGTTCGCGCCAGTATCAGGGCGAGCTGATCGCCTCGATCCCGCTGAGCGATACGCTGGGCGTGCGCTTTGCCGCGCGCGGTTCGATCATGGATGGCGGCTATTATCGCAACGTCTCGGTCGACCGCACCTATACCACCGTCGACATCCGCAACTTGCTGGCGGGCGGCAGCGGCAATCCCATCGGTTCGGTGGCCAAGCCTGCCGCATCGCGCGCGCCGGGTGAAGACGAGTTCCTGGGCCGCGTGACGCTCAAGTACACCCCGACCGACCGTCTGACGATGACGCTCAAGGGTTCGTACAACTACAATCAGGTCAACAATTCCTCGTGGAACTACGTGGCCTACAACTGCGGCCTCGCCACGGGCGTGAGCCAGCTGACCGGGTATCGCTGCGGCACCGATTTCGTGACGCACCAGAACAACATGCCCGCCGATATTGCCAAGGACTTCCCCTTCGCGAAGGACAATGGCGAGCTTTACAACCGCTATCGCTCGTGGGCGATCAACGGCGCGGTTTCGTACGAGCTGGACAACGTGACGATCAGCTCGGTCACCAACTACAACACCAACAACAACCGCTGGACCTGTGCCTGCGACTTCCAGAGCAGCAACAACGGCACCTGGGCTACCGAGAACAGCACCTGGAAGGCGTTCAGCCAGGAACTGCGTGCGCAGACCTCGTTCGACGGTCCGATCAACCTGATGGTGGGCGGGCTGTACCAGAAGACCAAGCGCGACTTTGCGCAGTACGTCATGTTCGCCGGGCTGCGTGACGATACCGCCTCTGCCGCCAACCGCTTTGTCGCCTCGTCGAAGACAAGCTTCACCGATGGCGAGACCGCGGCCCTGTTCGGGCAGGTGACGTGGAAGCTGATCGACACGCTCGAGCTGGCAGGCGGCGTGCGCTATACCCACGAGACCAAGGACAGCTTCTTCACGCAGCCCTACAACAACCTGGGCGTGCAGGGGATCTTCCGTGACCAGAACGATCCCGACGGCCTGGGCGAAGTGACCGCAAAGCAGGTGTTCGACGACTGGTCGCCGGAAGTCACGCTGACCTGGAAGCCGCAGGACGGCATCCTTGTCTATGGCGCCTACAAGACGGCCTACAAGTCGGGCGGATTTTCGAACGGTGGCATCAACTCGAAGTTCTCGTCCGATCCGCTGGCGGACCTCACCTTCAATCCGGAAAAGGCACGTGGCTTCGAGGCCGGTATCAAGACTACGCTGGCCGACAACCAGCTGCGCCTGAATCTGGTGGCGTTCACTTATGCCTACAACGATCTGCAGGTCGACTTCTTCAACTCCCCGATCTTCGCCTTCCAGACGCTGACGGCGGATGCGCGGACCAAGGGCGTGGAGCTGGAGTTCGAATACGCCCCGCGCAGCATTGACGGGCTGAACGTCCACGGTTCGATCAACTACACCAAGGCACGCTACACCGATTTCCCCTCGGCACCGTGCTATGCCGGGCAGACTCCGTCGCAGGGCTGCACGCTGGTGGGCGGGCTGGATGCGCGCCAGAACCTGAACGGGGCGCCGCTTTCGGTGGCGCCGGAATGGACCGGGGCCTTTGGCGTGGGCTACGAGACCGCTGCGGGCGAAGGCCTGAAGCTGGGCTTCAACGTCGATACCCGCTATTCCTCAAGCTACCTCGCCTCGGGCTTCGGCAATCCGTTCTCGCGCCAGGGCAAGTATGCCGTGCTTGATGCCGGTATCCGCTTCGGGGCGGAGGACGACAACTGGCAGATCGCGGTGATCGGCAAGAACCTGACCAACCGCTTCTACGTCAGCGGCGTGGTCGATGGGCCTTCGACCGGTGGCGGCACGGGCACGGCGGCGGGCGTCCGCGCCGACCAGCTCGGCTTCGGCAACCTGCCGCGCACGGTGCAGGTCTCGGTGATCAAGCGCTTCTGATCGCATCAGGCGCAAGCGACACTGAAAGGGCGGGGCTTCGGCTCCGCCCTTTTGCGTTTGGGGGCACGATTGCGCCTTGCATCGGCGATCAATTCAATTATTCTTGAATTATCGAATCGAAAAGGTGAGGCCGTGGATTCTGCACTCGTCGTACGCGCGCTGGCAGCGCTGGCGCAGGAGCACCGGCTTGCCGCATTCCGGCTGCTGGTGCAGGCCGGGCCCGAGGGCATTGCCGCCGGCGCGCTGGCCGAAGCGCTGGACATCGCGCCGTCCTCGCTCAGCTTCCATATCGCCCAGCTCGCCAATGCCGGGCTGGTCGGGCAACGGCGGCAGGGCCGGTCGATCCTTTACTCCGCCGATTATGGGGCGATGGCCGCCGTCATGGGCTTTCTGACCGAGAACTGCTGTGGCGGCGCGGCCTGCGTGCCCGCCATCGATTGCCATCCTTCAAGCTCAACCGAAAAGGACGTCGCATGAAGCGCTTCCATGTTCACGTCGGCGTCGCCGACCTCGATGCCTCGATCGCTTTCTATTCCGGCCTGTTCGGCGCAGAGCCGACCGTGACCAAGGCCGATTACGCCAAGTGGATGCTGGAGGACCCGCGCATCAACTTTGCCATCTCGTGCAAGGACGGGGCGGCAAAGGGGATCGAACACATCGGCCTGCAGGTGGAAAGTGCCGGAGACCTGGCCGAAGTCTATGGCCGGCTGGCCAATGCCAAGGGACCGGTCATCGAGGAAGGCGCGACGACCTGCTGCTACGCCAAGTCGGAGAAGAGCTGGATCGCCGATCCCGATGGCGTGATCTGGGAGGCTTTCCTGACCGAAGGTGAAAGCACGGTCTATGGCGAGAGCCCGGACTTTGCGCCGCTCGCTTCGGCCCATGCCTCGGACATGGCGTGCTGCGCCCCGAAGGTTGCCGCCCCGGCAGCGAAGGCGGGATGCTGCTGATGAGCGACCGTCCGTTTTCGATACTGGTGCTGTGCACCGGCAATTCGGCGCGCTCGATCCTTGGCGAAGCGCTGCTTGGCACCATGGGGGCTGGGCGGATCGTTTCGTACAGTGCCGGCAGCAAGCCCAAGGGTATGCCGCATCCCGGCGCGCTGCGGCTGATGGCGCGCAAGGGGATCGACGTGGCGCCGTTCCGGTCAAAGAGCTGGAACGAGTTTACCGGGGCGGATGCGCCGCCGATCGATCTGGCCATCACGGTCTGCGGGAATGCCGCGGGCGAGGCCTGCCCGGTGTTCATGGGGGCGCCGCTGAAGGCGCATTGGGGCCTGCCCGATCCTGCCGATGTCGAAGGTGATGACGCTGCGGTCGATGCCGCGTTCGAGCAGACCTGGGCCTGGCTGGAAATGCGCGTGGCCGCGCTGCTGGCCCTGCCGTTTGAAACCATGGAGCGCGCCGAACTGACGCGCGAACTTGCCCGCATCGGGCAGATGGAAGGAGCTGCCTGATGGCGACGATTGCAGCACTGGCGCCGGAGCGTCCGCGCCTGTCGTTCCTCGATCGCTGGCTTACGCTGTGGATCTTTGCCGCGATGGCGCTGGGCATTGCGCTCGGCAGTTTCGTGCCGGCGGTGCCGCAGGCGCTGGGGGCGATGACGGTCGGTTCGACCAGCATCCCGATTGCCATCGGCCTGATCCTGATGATGTTTCCGCCGCTTGCAAAGGTCCGCTACGAGGAACTGGGAGAGGTGTTCCGCGATCGCAAGATTCTGGCGGTTTCGTTCGGGCTGTGCTGGATCGTTGCGCCCGCGTTCATGTTCGCACTGGCCGCGCTGCTGCTGCCGAACAATCCCGAATACATGACCGGGCTGATCCTGATCGGCATTGCGCCGTGCATTGCCATGGTGCTGGTGTGGAACCAGCTGGCGGGGGGAAGCCCCGAGTACGTGACCGGGCTGGTCGCCTTCAATTCGCTGTTCCAGATCCTGTTCTATGTGCCCTATGCCTGGTTCTACCTGACCTTCCTGCCGCCGGTTTTCGGTCTGGAAGGGCAGGTGGTGGACATCGACTTCGCGATGATCGCCAAGGCGGTGCTGACATATCTTGGAGTGCCGTTCCTCGCCGGATTTCTGGTGCGCAAGGCGCTGGTCGGCGCGCGGGGGCGCGACTGGTACGAAACGCAGTTCGTGCCGGCGATCAGCCCGCTGACGCTGGCGGCGTTGCTGTTCACCATCGTGGCGATGTTCAGCCTCAAGGGTGGCGAAATCCTTGCCCTGCCGTTCGATGCGCTGAAGGTGGGTCTGCCGCTGGTGGTGTTCTTCGTGGTGATGTTCGTCGCCGCGTTCGCTGCGGGCAGGGCGATTGGCGCAGGCTATGAACGCACGGCATCGCTGGCCTTCACGGCGGCGTCGAACAATTTCGAGCTGGCGATTGCCGTGGCGATTGCGGCATTCGGCCTTGCCTCGCCCGTGGCCTTTGCCGCGGTGATCGGTCCGCTGGTGGAGGTGCCAGTGCTGATCGCGCTGGTCAATCTGGCGCTGTGGTTCAAGGGTGCGTGGTTCCGCGCACCCTGAACCGCGCTGCCGCTCAGCAGCCCTTGGGGGCGTGCTGGCGGTGGATGTTGCGGAATGAGCGGCTCTTGAACAGCCATTTGCCATCGATCTTGACGCAGGTGTCTTCATAGACGCCGCGGTCGCGCATGGTCGTGCCGTTCTGGTCGTAGACCTCGCTGGTGTAGCTGCGCATGGTGGCGGTATCGCCATTGACTTCGATCGACCCCGGCCAGGCTTCGAACATGATGCCGGGGTAGTTCTTCATCGCCTCGATCCACATCGCCTTGATCGCTGCGCGGCCACGGGTGGTGCCGAGTTCCGGGTAATCAGGCAGGGACCATTCGGCGTCCTCGGCCCAGGTCGCGGCCCAGTCGTCGGCATCGACGCGGGTGACGGCGTCGGCATAGGTTTCGAGCAGCTCGCGGATGGCGAGGCGGTCTTCGGCGGGGCCAGTGAAGGGCATGGTCCTGTCTCTCCCGTTGGGTTTGGTTGTGGGGAGACTAACGCGCCTGCGGGCAGGGTGAACCTGCGCTTTGAGCGAGTTCGGCCAGAGAATTCAGGCAGCGAGTTCAGAGGACGACCGGCAACTCGTCCATGCCGGGAGCATCATCGGGAATGCACACCTCGATCTGTCCGCCTTCGACGCGGACGGGGAAGGTGCGCAGGTCCTTGTAGGCACCGCCGATGCAGCGGCCAGAGGCCATTTCGAACCGCGCGCCGTGCAGCGGGCACATCACCGCGCCGCGCCGGATGCGGCCGGTAGAGATGAGCGCGGCCTGATGGGTGCAGCGATCGTTGACGGCAAACAGGCCGTCTTCGGTCTTTGCGACAAGAACGTGCCAGCCGGCGATCTTCGTGGCGACCTTGCCCTCGGCAGGGAATTCGGTTTCGGCAATCAGGCTGTGCCAGGTCTCGCTCAACGTCTCGGTCCTCAAGTCATTCGGATGGTCTGGATCGGGTCGGATCCCCGATAATCCTTAGCCGCCTGCGCGACCATGGCGTAGAAATCAACCAGCGTTTTTGTGGGGGCGTAGAGTTCGGTGAACAGGCCCAGCGTGGCGGTGGTGTCGGCAAAGGCGAAGACGAACCCGTCGGTCATCTCGGCGCGCAGGGCGCAAGGTGCGCCACGTGCGGCAAAGCGGGCAAGCTCCGTATCGACATCGTCCACGAAGACCGCGACATGATGCATTCCCCAGCGGCCGGAGCCTTCGGGATAGAGATCGCGGAAGGGGGAGGGGCCGGGATTGTTCTGGGCGACGAACTCCACCATCACATCGCCCCACTGGCCATAGGCAGAGCTGTGATCCAGCTCGCGCTCCACCCCGCGATGGACGGCGCGGGCCAGCGGAATGTTGTCGGCCACGAAGAACGGGCCGGAGCCGAAGGCTTCATGGTGTGCCCGGGCGGCCGCGCGCACGTCTTCGACGAAGAACGCCACCTGCCGGATCGGAAGCCCGCTCATCAGATCGAGGCGCCGCCATCGACGCGGAATTCGGCACCGGTGGCAAAGGCGCTGGCATCGCTGGCAAGGAACACCGCCATGGCCGCGATTTCCTCGGGCTTGCCCAGGCGCTTGACCGGGTGGACATCGACGAAGCTCTGGTAAAGCGCGTCCGGATCGTCACTCTGCGCCAGCACCTTGTCGATGATCGGCGTGTGGATCGCGCCGGGGTGGATCGAGTTGCAGCGGATGCCATAGCCCTTTTCGGCAAAGTGCAGCGCGCAGGACTTGGTCATCAGCGTCACCGCCGCCTTGGCCGCGTTGTAGGCGACGAGGTTGGCCGAGGCTTTCACCCCTGAAAGCGAGGACATGTTGATGATCGACCCGCCATGGGCCTTCATCTTCGGCAGGACGGCCTGCGTGCCCATGAACACGCCCAGCACGTCGATATCGAGTTCATGGCGGAACTGGTCGAGCGTGATCTCCTCGATCGAGCCGAGGGTGGTGATCCCGGCATTGTTGACCAGCACGTCGATGCGCTCAAACGGGGCGAGCGCCTTGGCCCAGGAGACTTCCTGCGTCACGTCGAGATGGACGAAACGCGCGCCGATTGCCGTGGCGAGAGCTTCGCCATTGGCCTGGTCTATGTCGGCGATGATGACCGACGCGCCGTCGCTGGCATAGGCGCGGGCGATGGCTTCGCCGAGGCCCGATGCACCGCCGGTTACGAACGCGATCTTTCCGGCCAGCACCGCCATCAGATCAGCACCAGTGTCTTGCCGGTGGTCTTGCCACTCATCAGTTCGATGAAGGCTTCGGGCAGCTTCTCGATGCCCGAACGCACGTTCTCCAGCGGCTTGAGCTTCCCTTCGGCGAAGAGGCGATCGAGCATGGCCTGCGCTTCGCCCAGAACCTCGGGGTGGTCATAAGTGATGAAGCCGCGCATGGTCAGGCGATTGACCACCAGTTGCCACAGGTTGCGGTTGCCGTGGGGATTATCGGCATCGTTGTATTGCGCGATCATGCCGCAGACGGCGATGCGGCCGTGCAGGCGCATCAGCGGCAGGATGGCGTCGAGCGTTTCACCGCCGACGTTGTCGAAATAGACATCGACCCCGTCTGGCGCTGCTGCCTTGATCGCTTCGGCCAGATTGCTCACGGAGCGGTAGTCGATGGCAACATCCGCGCCGAGTTCCTTGACGATCTGTGCTTTCGCCGGGCCACCGGCAAGGCCGATCACGCGGCACCCTGCCGCCTTGGCAAGCTGGACCACGGTGCTGCCGGTCGCGCCTGCCGCGGCACTGACGACCACGGTTTCGCCAGCCTTTGCCTTGCCGATCTCGAACAGGCCGACCCACGCAGTGAGCCCGACCGGCCCGAGTGCGCCCATGTAATGCTGGAGCGGCACGCCGGGGGCTTGCTCCACTTTCTCGATCCCGAGCGCATCTGCGCCGACGACGTAGTGTTCCGACCAGACCGCGAAGGTCCGCAGCAGGGTGCCGACGGGCCAGTCCGGGTTGTTCGATTCCACCACTTCGCCAAGCGACATGCCGTTGATCGGCGCGCCGAGCGCAACGGGCGGCAAGTAGCTCGGGCGGTCGTCAAGAAAACCGCGAATGGCCGGATCGCAGGAGCCTACCCGCATGCGCACGAGGATTTCCCCCGGGCCGGGCACAGGCCGGTCAACCTCGACCAGCGAGAAGTCCTCGGGGACCGGGATGCCGACGGGGCGGCGGGCGAGCGTGATCTGGCGTGTCCTCTCCATGAGCGGACCTTAGCGGCGCCCTGCGCAAACGCATCGCTAGCCATATCGCTAGGTTTCCGCGAAGCAGCGCATGGTTGATCCTGTGGCCAAGAACGAGAGAGGACAACGCCATGACCATGACCGCACAAGAGATGATCCAGTTTGTCGACGACCTCTATGCCGCAACCGGCACGGGCGATTGGGACAAGGCAGCCTCCATGCTGACCGACGACTTCATCGTCAGCGAAGCGCCGGGCCTGCCGATGGAAGGCGTCTATCGCGGCAAGAATGCGCTCAAGGAACTCTACATCAAGGTCATGGGTCTGGTGGATGTTGCTGGTCTTAACCGTGTCGAGACCACGGCGGGCAAGGATCACGCGGTGACGATACTATCGTTCCAGTTCGCCGACCCTTCGCTTGCGCCGGCCGAACTGTGCGAAATGTTCCGCTTCCGCGACGGGAAATGCTGCGAAATCAAACCCTTCTATTTCGACCATGCCGTCTTCCGGGCTGCGGCGGAGGTGAAGGCGAAGGGCGCCGCAGTCAGCTGAGTGGCCAAACCTGACCCTGTCCCTTCGTGCATAGACGGATTCCCATAACGCCCCATTTCCGACCAATTCAGTCCGGTTAACTAGCTTGCGGCCTGTACCGGAAAGGATTGTACATGGTCGTCGCACGGGATCTGCAGGAACGCATCGGCTTCTACGAACTGGGCAGGAACGAGGGCAGCTTCAATCGGCTGGCGCGCTTCGTGGCGCGGACGGTGGATGGCGGGCTGGAGAAGTTCTACGACAAGCTCGGCGCCACTCCGGCGCTGGGCAAGTTCTTCTCCTCGTCAGACCGGGTGCGCCATGCCCGCAATGCGCAAGCCGACCACTGGATCAGGGTGTTCGAGGACGGGCTCGACCAGGCCTATCACGAGCGCGCACTGACGATCGGGAATACCCATGCCCGCATCGGTCTCGAGCCCAAGTGGTACATCGGCGGCTATGCGCTGATTCTCGAGCACATGATCGAGGCGATGGTGCTGCGCGGGGCAGGGCGCTTTTCGCCGGCAAGGCGGCGGATGGCCAAGGATCTGGTGGCCTTGGTCAAGGTGTCGATGATCGACATGGACATCGCCCTTTCGACCTACTTCGAAATGGCCGAGAAGACCACGCGCGACATCGTGCTGGGCAAGATGGGCGTATCGTTGCGTGCGCTGGCCGAAGGCGATCTTTCGACGCGGATGAGCGACCTGCCGGAAAGCTTCCGACAGGTCGAGGACGATTTCAACAAGGCGCTGGAACGGCTTTCCGCGACGATCGGCCTCGTGGCCGACAGCAGCAGCCACATTGCCACCTCGACCGACGAAATTCGTGCAGCAACCGAGAACCTGGCTTCGCGCACCGAGCGGCAGGCCAACAATGTGCAGGATTGCGCGCGCGCCATCGATGAACTGAGCAGTGGTCTCAACAAGACATCACGGTCGATGGCAGACCTGAGGGTATCGGCGCACGATACCGAGAGCGAGGCGACGCAGGGCCGCGAGGCGGTGCGCGAGGCGATCAGCGCAATGGACGATGCCCAGCAGAGCGCGCAGGAGGTGGTCCAGATCGCCGAGATCATCGACGGCATCGCCTTCCAGACCAACCTGCTGGCGCTGAACGCGGGAGTCGAGGCGGCGCGCGTGGGCGAAATGGGGCGCGGCTTTGCCGTTGTGGCCAACGAGGTGCGGGCGCTGGCGCAGCGCTCGTCCGAAGCGGCGGACAACATCAAGAAGCTGCTTTCGGCAAGCCGGGAGCAGGTGGATCGCGGCGCCGAACTGGTCAAGGGCACGGGCGGGATGCTCAACGCGATCATCGGCAAGGTAACCGAGATCAGCACGGGCGTGGTCGAAGCCGCGCAACTGACCGAGGAGCAGGCCGCCTATGCCCTGAAGGTCAACCAGGCGATCACCGAGATCGACCTTGCCACGCAGCAGAACGCCGCAATGGTGGAGCAGAGCGCTGCGGCAACGCGCAGCATGGCCACGACATCGGGCCGGCTTGCCACGGCAGTGGCGGTGTTCTCGGGGCACAACAGCCAGCCGGTGCGCGAACTGCGGCGGGTAGCCTAGCGGATCTGCCGGAGCGTTTCGAGGACGGCGCGGTAGGCGTCTTCGCCGATGGCGTCGGTGAGCAGGGCCTCGCCTTCGTGCGAGGCGGCGTGGATGCGGGGCATGATCGACTGGCCGTGGCCCGACAGGAACATGCCGATGGTCTTGCCCCTGCCGGGCCGGCGTTCAAGCAGGCCGCGATCGACAAGCCGCGAAACCATCGTCGCGATGTTGGAGCGCTGGATCTTGAGCATCTTGCCGATGGCGCTTTGCGTGATGCCGGGGTTTGCCTCGATGACCAGCAGGACCGCGGCATCCGTATGGCGCAAGCCGAGATCGCCGTAGGAGGCGTTGACGGCGCGCAGGGCGAGGTTCGCGGTCCGCACCAGATGAAAGCCCAGCATGGGATCGAGCGGATTTTTCATGCCTGCTGCCTATCATCGCCGAAGCGGATTTGCATCACCAACCCGTCACATCAATTCTACCAAAAGTTGCTATTGACCATAACATGAAATCGGGCATACTCCCGATATCGCCGATGCTTCGACCGAAAGGCCGCGATCCGAAAAAATCGGAGCGTGCCGACAGGTGAAAAGCCTCCAGGTCGCAACCGGGCACGGCGTGGGAGGAGAGGATGATGAAACTGCTTCGCGCGGGCGCGAGCCTGCTTGCCCTGTCGATGACCGGAACCGCCCTGGCGCAGGATGCTGCCGAGGAAAAGGTGCCAACGACCGACGAGATCGTCGTCACCGCGCAGTTCCGCGCCCAGAACCTTCAGGATACCCCGCTGGCGATCACGGCTGTGAGCGGCGAGCTGTTGCAGCAGCGCGGGCAGACCAACGTGTCGGAAATCGCCGCGCAGGCGCCCAACGTCACGCTCAAACCGCAGGGCCAGGAACTCGGCCCCGGCATCATCGCCTTCATCCGCGGCGTCGGCCAGACCGACCCGAACTTCGCGCTCGAGCCGGGCGTGGGCATGTACATCGATGACGTGTACCTGCCGACGCTGACCGGATCGCTGCTCGACCTGACCGACCTTGATCGCGTGGAAGTGCTGCGCGGGCCGCAGGGCACGCTGGCCGGGCGCAACTCGCTGGGCGGTTCGATCAAGCTCTATTCGAAGAAGCCGGAAGGCAGCAACAGCGGTTCGATGGAGGCGACCTACGGGCGCTACAACCGCATCGACGTGCGCGGTCTGTTCGACCTCAAGCTGTCGGAAAACCTGTTCATGCGCGTGGCCGGCGTGACCAAGAACATCGACGGTTACGTCAAGCGGCTCGACTACAACCTGACCCATCCGGGCACGAACGTCCCGACCTTTGCCAAGGGCGCGAACCCGGTGCTGGGCAATGTCGGCGGCACGTCGTCGGTGGCGGGCAAGGTCTCGCTGCGCTGGCAGCCGACCGAGACGGTGGATATCAATCTTTCTGGCGACTACACGCGCGAGCGCAACGAGCCGGGCGCAAACGTGCTGCTCTATGCAAATACCTCTGCAGTGTTCGACGGCCCGAATGCGACCTTCACCGGTGGCCGTCCGTTCCTGCAAGGTACCAACGGCGCGGGCATTCCGCTCAACTGCATGTTCGTGCCCAACGGGGTGAACAGCTGCGACACGATCACCGGATACGATCGCCGCTATATCTCCTATGCGACTTATGCGGACCCGGCCCGGCCCGACAGCCAGATGCCCTTCAAGCCGACGTTCACCGATCCGCATTCGGATCTGGACAACTATGGCGCGGCGCTGACCATCGACGTTGACGTTTCGGACCAGCTCAAGCTCAAGTCGATCACGTCATGGCGCCGGTACACGGCGGACTGGTCCTACGATTCCGACGGTTCGCCGATTGCCAACAACAATCTCAACCAGACCCAGAAGAACCGCCAGTGGAGCCAGGAGCTGCGCCTGTCGGGCAAGGTGCTCGACGACAAGCTCGACTTCACCGTGGGCGGCTTCTACTTCGATACGCGTGGCACCTTCACCGGCCGCATCAACCTGAACTATGCCGGGATCGACTTCCGCCACGGGCCCGATCCGACGCCGGCCAAGAACAAGGCGATCTTCGCCAACTTCACCTATGCATTGAGCGATGCGGCCAACCTGACCGGCGGCATCCGCCAGTCATGGGACGAGAAGGACTATGGCTACGTCCGCAAGAATCCGGATGGAACCAACATCCAGGGTCCGTGCAACTTCTTCCTCGGCGCGCCCACTGCAGGTCCGACCGGCATTGGCAACCAACCCAACTGCCTGCTTTTCGGGCTTGACGGATTGACCGCGAAGTTCCGCGACAACCGCGTCGACTGGCGCGTGGCGGCGGACTATCGCTTCAGCCCCGAGTTCCTGTTCTACGCACAGGTATCGACCGGCTATCGCGCCGGCGGCGTCAATCCGCGTCCGTTCTTCCCGAGCCAGGCCACGGCCTTCCGGCCCGAGACGATCACCGCCTACGAAGCCGGGTTCAAGTCTGACCTGTTCGATCGCAAGCTGCGCCTCAACGTATCGGCGTTCTTCAACGATTACAAGAACATCATCCTGTCGAGCGTGAACTGCCTCGACCTTGCCACGGCGGGTCCGGGCGGGTCTTCGCAGGCCACCCCGTGCCTGCGGCCATCGAACGTCGGGTCGGCCCACGTGAAGGGTTTCGAAGTGGAGACGCTGATCCGTCCGGTCGACAACTTCACGATCGACGGTTCGCTCAGCTACCTCGATTTCAAGTACCAGAAGGTCGATACGCTCTCGACCGGGGTGACACTGAACGACGTGACGCCCTATACGCCGAAGTGGAAGGCGGCGATCGGCGTGCAGTATGACATTCCGGACGTGCTCAAGGGTATGGTTACGGTGCGCCTCGATGGTGCCTATCAATCGAAGATCTACACCGAGGCCGCCAATATCGACAGCCTGGCGGTAAGCAGCACGGTGGCGGCCAACAGCCCGGTCACGCCTTCGCCGTTCAGCAATGCCGGTGGCGGCGGGCCGATCACCACGCTGCGCCTGTCCAACCGGATTGACGGCTATTTCCTCGCCAATGCCCGTCTCGGCTGGCAATCGGATGCCAAGGACTGGGGCGTCACGCTCGAAGTGCAGAACCTGACGAATAAGTACTACTTCCTGACCCTGCTGCAGGAAGCGTTCGGCGCAGGCACGGCATCGGGACAGCCGGGCCGCCCGCGGACCTGGTCGGTTTCGGTCCGCCGTTCGTTCTGAGGTGAGGGGGGGCGCGGACCATGTTCGGTTCGCGCCCACCCCCTTTTCCGGAAAGACATGGTCGCGGTACCCGATCTGCATTATTCCGGTTGCAGCGGGTTGTGCAGTGCGCCAAAGCTCGTTGTGATGAGCAAGAGCAAGGTGCCCACCGGGACGGATGTTGCCCGGTTGGCTCGCGTATCCAAGTCGGCAGTTTCGCGTGCCTACAACGGTGGGTATGTGGCGCCCGAGGTGCGCGAGCGGATCTTCGAGGCTGCGCGCAAGCTCCGCTACCGACCCAGCAATGCCGCCCGCGCCCTCTCGACCAATCGTTCGAACCTGATTGGCCTCGCCATCACGGCACTCGATAACCAGTTCTATCCCGAGCTGGTCGACAGGTTGAACGACCGCCTCAGTCTGGATGGCTACCGCTGCGTGCTCTTCGAAACGCGCGGCGAGGCCGGGCTCGAGCCAGTTCTCGATGAACTTCTCGGCTTCAGGCTTGATGGCGTGATCATGGCTTCAACCTCCTTTGCCACTCGGGTAGCCAGCGAATGCGAGGATGCCGGCGTCCCGGTCATCATGCTGAACAATGTCGATCTGACGGCACAGGTTGGCGGGGTTTCTGCGGACAACAGGCATGGCGGGGAGGCGGTTGCGCAGCATTTTCAGTCTTTGGGAATTACCCGGACGGCTGTCATCAACGGCCTTGCCGAAAGTTCGGCCAGCGTTGAGAGAACGGCGTTCTTCAGGGATGCCGTGCTGAGAGCAGGGTTGCCTGAGCCGATCGTCGCTTGCGGAAAATACGATTTCGAGACTACGGCCCGCGTGACAGCGGAACTGTTGCGGTTGCCCGACCGTCCCACCGGCATCTTCTGCGTAACCGATCTCATGGCCCTGTCCTGTCTGCAGGCGGTTGTCGGTTGCGGGCTTGTCCCCGGTGAGGATGTTGCGGTCGCCGGCTTCGACAATGTTCCGATTGCCGCATGGCCTGCCTTCGACCTCACGACCTATGCCGTGCCTGTCCCAGAAATCGTCGAGACCGCCTGGCAGCGCCTCATCTCGGCAATACGCGGTTCGGAAGTGCCGAAGGAAGTTCTGCGGGTCCAGGGCGAACTGGTGATCCGCAGCAGCACTGTGGGGCGCGCTACCCGCGACTGATCGCACGGCGGGGATCAGCGGACCAAATAGCCAGATATTCCGCTTCGTCGGGGTTTGACGGAGGACCCGACGACCTATCGGTCGGATGGATAGGTATCGTCCGAATCCTTCAGTTTGTGCAACCGGTCCCATACGTTCAACCAGAAGCTGCACATAAGAATTGTGTCTAAGAGGAGGGGATTTTGTCACAGATCACACCGCGCCTTTTGGCGTCTTGCGCAGCCGCAGGCCTTGCCGCGCTGTCCATTCCCGCGCTCGCCCAGTCGTCGGCTGACCAGTCTGCGGCTGGAGACGACAACGGCCGCCTTCCCGAGATTGTCGTAACTGCCGACAAGTTCTCGCGTTCGATTCAGGACACGCCGATCGCGCTGACCGTCGTGACGGGTGATGCGATCGCCAAGTCGGGCGCCACGAAGATCGACGACGTGCTCAAGAACGAGCCGGCGGTCGTCGTGCAGGGTGCCGCCCGCGGCTTCCTGGTCTCAATCCGCGGCCTCGGTCTGTCGCTGCCGCCGCAGATGGGGCAGGGCGCGGTAGGCACAAACTTCGACGGTGCCTACTCAAGCCGTGCCGAAAACGCCTCGGTCGGCTTCTACGACCTTGATCGCGTCGAGGTCCTGCGTGGTCCGCAAGGCACACTCTATGGCCGCAACTCGGTAGGCGGCATCGTCAACGTAGTTTCGAAGAACCCGGTTCTCGACAAGGTCGAGGGCTATGTTGGCCTCGAAGGCGGCAACTATTCGCTGATCCACGGCGAGGGTGCGCTGAACGTGCCCCTTGGCGACAAGGTTGCGATCCGTGTCTCGGGTGCCGGGATCTCGCGCGATGGCTACATGAGCAATGGCCATGACGACAACAAGTCGTATGCCGGCCGTGCGAAGCTGCTGTTCAAGCCTTCGGACGATGTCAGCCTGCTGCTCGGCGTCGAGCATTCGGCGCTGCGTGGCCAGGGTCCGGGTGCCGTGCCGATCGCCAGTATCCTTGCCGGTACGCGTAAGACGACCGACGTGTCCGTCGGCTTCCAGCGCGTCAATTCCTACAAGTACTGGGGTGAACTGCGCGCGGACATCGGGCCGGGCACCCTGAGCATCCTGCCGTCGCTGCAGATCACCAAGGGACGCACCATCGGTGCCTTCGGTGGTTCACTTGCGGACTCGCTGGATCCCAAGCTCACGCGTCAGGAGCAGATCGAGGTCCGCTACGCTTCGCAGCCGGGCTCGCCGTTCGACTGGGGTGTGGGTTTCTACCACTACAAGAGCCGCAACATTACCCAGGCCGTGTCGACGCCGTGCCAGGACGTCGATGGCAACTACGTCATCCCGGCGGCGGGCTTCAGTGCGCTTCCGGTCGGCTCACCTCCGGGCCCGGTTGCCTCGGGCACCTGCCTCTCGGCAGATCAGGCGCGCGCTGAATCGTACGAGCCCGAAATCCGCCGGTCGCAGACCGATGGCATCTTCGGTCAGATCACCGTTCCGATCACCGATACGGTCCGCGCCATCGGCGGGGTTCGCTACACTTGGGAAAAGGTGAGCGGCGAGAACGTCGACAGCCTCGACCTGACCGGAGCGCTCACGCCGCTCAATGACGAGCACTTCGACTATCGTGCCGGCCTGGAGGCCGACCTGTTCGGTGGCAAGTCCAAGCTTTATGGCACGATCGCCTCGGGCTATCGTCAGGGCGGGTATAGCTTCGGGCTCGGCACGTTCGAACCGGAAAAGATGACGTCCTATGAGATCGGCCTGAAGAACAAGCTCGCCGATGGCGACATGCTCTTCAACCTGACCGGCTTCTACTACGACTACTCGGCCTTCCAGCTGGTGATCGCGAACTTCACGGTGTTCCCGCCGCAATTGTTCGTACCGACGATGCCGGGCCGCGAATACGGTGTTGAAGCCGAGACGGTGATCGCCGTGGGCGGACGCGGGCGCTTCAATGCCTCGGTCACCTATCTCGATTCCCGTTTGGACGGTCTCGACGGCTTCTACGTGGGCGTGCCGTTCCCCAACAGTCCGAAGTGGTCGGTCAAGGCCGGTTACGAGCATGCCTTCGAGTTCGGGAACGTCCGGATCACCCCGCGCGCCGACCTCCGGTTCTCGTCCGCATCGAACGTATATCCGGAAACGACCGTGGTGGCCGATACGCATCCTTCGGTGCAGAACGACTATGCGACAGGTGACGTTTCGGTCCAGGTCGCATTCTCGGACAGCCTGACATTCACGGGCTACATCAAGAATGTGAACGATCAGGCGATCAAGCAGTCGCACTTCTTCGGATACGCGCAGCTTGCCGCTCCGAGGACCTACGGCCTTACCGCCAACTACAAGTTCTGATCAGCGACGCTGGGGGGCGTCGCGGCAGTGCCGTTCATGTTCGCGTGAACGGCACTGCCTTCAGATTTCCGGAAAACGAATGTTCAAAGCGCAGGTCGGCTTGCCACCTGTCGAAATCGGGAAGAGGTTACGCATGCGTCTTGCGGTCATGCTGGCTACTACAGCAGCACTAATTTCAGTTGCCTCCCACGCTCAGCCCGCGCCGCCCCCTGGCAATGGCCCCGGTCCCGCAGCGCCCCCTCCGGGCGGCATGCCCGCCATGCCGACCATGGCTGCGACTAAGTATGCTACCGGCCTTCGCATTACCGACGGTGCCTTGAATGCCGCGTCGCCGAAGGACGCTGCCTTGGCAACCGCGACCGCGACGCTGGTCGAAGGTGCCACGATCACCTCGGAAAAGAACGCCTTCAACCCGATCCTGGCTGAAGGCGGCAAGACGGCTATCACAATCAAGCGCACGAAAATCCGCCTGACCGGCACCGGTACCAACGACTTTCTCGGCACTGGCGCCGGGATTCTGGCGCGCGACGGCGCGGCGCTCGTCCTGACCGATTCCACCATCGAGACCAACGGGCCGATCTCGTCTGCGCTGGTCGCGGCCGAGAATGCGACCGTGAAGATCTATGGCAGCAAGCTCGTTGCCAACGGCGGCCCGCTGCCGGCCGACTACAAGCCGCGCATCGGTCCCGGCATGATGGAGCCGCCTGCGCCGCTCGGCCTCGTCGGCACCGCGCGCACCCTGCTGGCGATGAGCAACTCGCGGACCTACGTTTACAATTCGACGATCGAAGCCGACGGTTGGGGCGCGCTTTCGACCGATGCTGCGGGCGATGCCCTGTATCTTGAAGCCAACGATTGCGTGATCAGGGTGCGTCGCGCCGGCTATGGCACCTACGCCGATTTTGGGGTGAACGTGGTCGTCAACCGCTCGAGCATCGATAGCGGAGGGATGATGGGAATCATCGCTGGCAAGGCACGGACGCGCTACGACGGCGTGACCGGCACGGCGGCCGATAACGTGATGATGATCCATTCGGTCATGGCCTTCGACATCACCGAGCAAGCAACCTTCGAGATCGCAAATTCGAACGTCGTGGCAGGGGGCAGCGCGCTGCTGGTAAAGAGCGCCAACGCCAATCTCGCCATCGCCTCGAGCAAGGTCGCAAGCGCCAAGAACGTCCTGCTCGAAGTCCGCAAGAACGATGACGCCAACGCGACGAAGACCAATGGCAAGCCGGTGCCCGGCGTTCTCCTGACCGTCACCAACTCGGAACTGCAGGGCGGCATCATCGATACCGACCCGGATCGCACGACGATGGTCGTGCTCGACCATGCTTCCCTTACCGGCGCGCTCAAGGACGTCACTTTGGCCATCAAGGGCGGCGGCAAGTGGACTGCGAACGAAAACTCCGTTGTCACTGCTGCTGACAGCGCCACGTTGGGCGCGATCGATGCGACGGCAGGCGTGACGGTTCAGGTTCGCGGGGCTGGCGTCTCCGCGCCGCGCAAGCTGCCCTCGGGCGGAAGCCTGGTCTTCTCCGGCTGAGGGTGGGGCGGGATGCAGTCATGAAGATGCGCCGCTGGCACAGATGGTTCGGCTTGCCCTCCGCCATTCTGCTGGGCTTCGTCGCGCTGACCGGAACGCTGCTTCATGTCGACATGATCCGTCTCGGGCAAAAGCCGCCGGGTTCGGATCATGCCATCCAGACGCCGCCACGAAAGTTGCCATCCGATGCCGAACTTGAGGCCATGGTCGACGCGCTGACGGCAACGGCACGTTCCGAGACCGACTTTCCGGTGAGGTCCCTCCAGATCAATCTGGATGCCACGCACGTGACGCTGGTCGCGGCAGATGGACTTGCCCCCGGCAGCAAGCAGATCAAGATCGACGCGACAACCGGCAAGCGCATTATCGAACCGCCGCGCCCGGCTGATTTCCATATTGTGCTGCAGGACCTTCACGCGGGTTACACGTTCAGCTGGGGGGGCCGGATCGTCAGCCTGTTGTGCGGGATTGCGCTGCTGATCCTCAGCGTGACTGGCTTTCAGATCTGGTGGGACCTGCGCAAGCGCCGAAAGAACAGGGAATTTTTCTGGAAGTAGCGGCGGGGCGAGGATGACATCGGGAATATCCGAGTGATGACACTGACTTGAACAAGCAGGGCGCCGGGCCGATTGCGCGCCCCTGTCGGCGGGCTGGCCGTTGTACTTCCTTCATTCGGCTCCTTCGACGGGGAGACAGCCGTCTCCATCAGTGGCATTGATCCGAGAGCGCGATCGCGCTGTCGAACATGGCCTGGCGAACGTGCAGCAGTTCCTCGCGGCTGGGCAACCGGCTCTTGTCAATGGTCTGGGTGCAGGCAGCCGGCATCGCCACGCGCCGGAGTGGGAAAGTTCCCGCTCGGAGATCTTCGCGTCTTCGATCCTGATACGGCCCCAGTGCAGGGAGGGGACCGTTCCTTCCCTGACGGTGCGCAGGACGAAAATCTGGGCGCTCTTGGTGTCGATGAAACACTGCTGTTCGGCCGGGCCGTTCTCGGCCAACAAGATCCTGCGCCTCAGATCCGAGAATGCAGGTCATTCTCGGGCAACCAAGTTCTGAAACCGGTCGCAGATATCGACTTCCTATGGGGGAACGTTCCGTTCATTTCGGGCGGATTGCCGTGGCAGGAGATCTTGCCGGGCCGGGCGGGGTGCAATGTGATGAGATGACGGGATAAATATCTAAGAATACAAAGTGGGAGGTATCAATTGTATCGGAAATTCGAGTTCGCGCGCCACTCTGATACAGATTTAAACGTATCGCCGGAACAGGATGGTCAGGATCATTCGTAGGCGATTGTGGGAGCGATTGCACAAGGTTAATCCGGGTGTCTGAACCAGTGGAGAGGCTTTGCTGATGAAAAGACGTTATATGGCATCGAGCGGAATGATCGGGGCAGTGTTTGCTCCGATCATTCTTGCGGTTTCAGTTTGCGCACCGGCGGCATCGGCCAAGGAAGTCGGCGGTGTTGTTGGCCAGACCGTGGCCTTGCCCGAACTGACTCTGGTGGCGGGGAACCTGCCGACGGCACCGGATGGCAAGCTTCTCACCTTGACTATCAACGGTGTTGAACGCGCAATTGCGCCGGGACGCTATTCGGGCGACGTCGTGCTCACGGTGACGGACGACATTCCCGTCAAGTACCATGAGCTTCCGCTGCATCACTTCCGCACGGCGCTCTATGTCGAGAACGGTGCACCGGTCGCGGCGAAATCGGTAAGTGCAGCGGTTCGTGCCGCATCGTTCGGCGCGGGCACCGTTTCCGATGCCCGGATCGCCTCGGAAGGCGATCGCTTCAACGGCATCATCGTTACCGGAGAAGGCAAGTACACGATCGATCATCCGGTGATCGACTTCATCGGCAACGGCGGCAATGACTTTGCCGGGTTCGGGGCAGCCGTCATGTCGACGGGCAAGGCCGAAGTAACGCTCAATCGCCCGATCATCCGGACCCGCGGCGCCATCCGCACTGCGCTGTTCGCGGGCGGTGACAGCGTCATGCACATCAACAATGCCGAGATCGAGACCTACAACGGTACGCTGCCGGCTGACTACCAGTTCACGGTCGACGTCGGCAAGATGATGGAAGTGCCATGGATGCTGGGCCTTTCGGGCAATGTCCGGTCAAGCAACCTGGTCGACCGCGCCACGATGTTCATCAACAACTCGCACATTCGCTCGGAGGGATGGGGCGTCCTGTCGACCGATGACAACCAGCGCGTGCGCATGACGGTCACCGACAGCCTCGTCGAAGCGGTGAAGTCTGGCTACGGCACGTACTCCATCGGGGATTCGCACAACATCTTCCGCCGCAGCGTGATCCGTGCGGCAGATGTCGGAGCGATCATGGCGGCGGAAGGGTCGATCACCCTGACCGACCGCACCCTCGTCGACGCGGGGCGCTATGGCGTGATGATGCATTCCGGCGTCGGCGGCGGCGTGCTTACCATCGACAAGGGCAGCGAACTCCACGCCGGGCTTGTCGCCATCGAAGTGAAGGGGATCGGCACGACGATCGTCGTGGACTCGGCCAAGGTCACTGCGGCAGGAGGCACCATCCTGCAGGGCATGGAGAACGACGATCCGTTCCTCAAGGCGATGATGAGCGGGAATGCGCCAGCAGGGGCTTCGGCGCCACCGCCCGGCATGGGCCCGACGGGAGGGCGTCCGGACGAGAAGCCGAAAGACCCGAACATCATCGGCACGTTCCGCAACACGAAGCTGGTCGGCAACTTCTGGAACGGCCGGCCGAAGCAGGGCGCCATGGCGCTGCGCTTTGAGAATGCCGAGGTAATCGGAACCATCTCGACGTCTTCGGTTGCCCCGGCGAGCGGCAAGGATCCCGTGAAGGAAACCTTTCAGGAGATTGGCCACGTCACGAACACGGCGATTCCCGTAAAGGGCGAAAAGGGTGGCCTGACGGTCTCGTTGGACAAGTCATCCCGCTGGGTTGTCACCGGCACCAGCTATCTCAATTCGCTCGAGACCGAACCCGGCGCGCGGATCGAGGCTGCCACCGGCACGCTTGGCATAACGCTCAACGGCCGTCCCGTCGCGCTCAAGCCCGGAAAGATCAAGGGCGCGATCGTGGTGACCACGAGGTAGCCAAAAGCAAACGACATTCGGGGCACCGTGGCATGGCTGCGGCGCCCTTTCTTTTTGCCGGACGAAGATTGTCCATAAAAAAACAGCGCGAGAGCGGAGTCTCGCGCTGTATCTTTTTGCGTGCCAGGTAATCCTAGAATGGATTGCTCAGGCGGTGCAGGGCGTCTCCCAGCATCGTTGCGTGAATGCTCGGGTCCCCGTTCTGCAACTGCAGCGCTCCCACCGCAACGCTTGTCTCGATCACGTCGCGGCAGCGGTCGAAACGGCGCTCCTGGTAGGCCAGAAGTGCAGCCGGGACGTCATCAGTGCTGGCCAGCTCCTGCGCAAGGACGATCGCGCTTTCCACCGCCATGCCAGCCCCGGATGCAAGGTGCGGCGTCGTGGCGTGTACGGCATCGCCAAGCAGGACCACCCGTCCGTTGAACCAGTCGCGTGGCTGCAGGGCTGCCGAAAGCGGCCGATAGTTGATCCAGTCGTCCTTGGACATGTTGTCGCGTATCCATCCGGCGCTGCCCCCGAAATCGGCCAGAAGCTCCTTGAGCGTCTCGAACATTTCCTCATCCGACATGAAGCTCTCGCGCTCAACGTGCGGGGTCAGCATCCACATGTAGATCATGTCCGGTGCGCACACGGTTATACCGCAAGGATGGGCATGGCCGAGAAGGAACTCCGCGGAATCAAGTTCGGGAGGCTTGCGGATAGAGATTCGCCAGCACCCCTGGCCGGTCGGTTCAGCGGGCTTCATGTGCGGAAAAGCCAGGTCCCTTACCCCCGAGAAAACACTGTCAGCACCGACAACCAGATCGAACCTGCCTGTTGAATCGTCCGAGAAGCGAACGTCTACGCCGGTTCCGTTGTCATCAAGCGCTGAAACGGTGATCCCGAGCCGTACCGGAATGTTCAGCGCCCTGACCTTGCTCTGCATGAGCCGGTGCAGCACGGGGCGCATGATGCCGCCGTTCGCCGGAATCCCCTCTTCCAGAGCAGGCTCATCCAAGTCCAGCATGTGGCTGCCATCGTATTTGAACAAGCGGGTCCTGTTCGTTACCGCGCCGAACTGTTTGATCTCCTCGAGCAAGCCCAGTTCGCGATAGGCCCTGAGAGTGGGGCCCGTGATGGTGATCCCGGCGCCATATACGCGCCAATCCGGATCAAGGTCGATCAACTCGACCGCCACCCCCCTTTCGGCGAGGCTGATCGCGCACGCCATACCGCCAATTCCCCCGCCGACGACGAGCGCCGTGGCGATGCTGCTGATAGCTTTCCCAGTCATGGTGCCATGACCTAGCGAACGCGGCGATGTGTTCAAATCCGAACGATGGATGGAAAGCCATTGATACAATCGGTGGGATATTGGCGCGGATGCGGGCTATCGACCCGGCAGAAATTCACGCGACAACAGCCCTGGGGAGGGAACAATGCGCAATCTGCTTCTAGTCTCGACTGCAATCTCGACGTTCGCGATCGCGACGCCAGCCATCGCGCAGGACGCTGCGCCGCAATCCGCCGAGGTATTGGACGACAGCGGCATCGGCGAGATCGTCGTGACCGCGCAGCGCCGGACCGAAAGCATCCAGAAAGCTGCCATTCCAATCGACGCGGTGAAGGGCGACGATCTGCTGCAGCGCGGCATCGGAAACGCTGCAGATCTGACCCGTGCGGTGCCCTCGCTCAGCATTCCCGCGCCTGGCGCTGGTGTCGCCTCGGTATTCATCCGCGGCGTGGGTAACATCACGACGAGCAGCTACAACGACCCGGCCGTTACGCCCAGCTATGACGGTGTCGTGCTCGGCCGCAGCGGCGGCGTCTTCGGCGCGGCATTCTACGATCTGCAGCGCGTTGAAGTGCTCAAGGGCCCTCAAGGCATCCTGTATGGGCGCAATGCCACCGGTGGCGCCATCAACGTGCTGCCGGCGCGCCCGGAACTGGGCGTAAACTCCATGGGCTTCAACCTCGCCTACGGAAATTACGACCAGATCGACGTGGATGCCCGCGCGAACATCGCCACCGGCGAGAACACCGCGTTGCGCATTGCCGGCGCCTACATGACCCACGATGGCTACAACAAGGACGGCACGGACGACGCCAAGCGCGGTTCGCTGCGTGCGCAGTTCCTCTATGAGCCTTCGACGGACCTGTCGGTGCGTCTCGGTGCGGACTACAGCCACGTCGGCGGCAAGGGCGTGGGCGGCAATTATCTTGGTGCCTTCGTTCCTACAGGGAGCGGCTATACCTTCGTCTCGTCGGGCCTCGCGCAGTCGGAGGGCTTCAACAGCGAAGCCTCGCGCGCATGGATTTCGACGCAACTGGGCGGGCCCGGCCTGGATTTCCGCCGCCCGATGCAGAGCGATCCCAGCCAGGATATCACTTACTGGGGCGTAAACGCAGAATTCAACCTGCAGACCGGCATTGGCAAGCTCACCGTGATCCCGGCCTATCGCAAGACCCGCGAGCGTTCGGAATTCTATGGGCCGGCTTTCAATACCGGCAACGTGCGCGAAGATACCAAGCAGAGCAGCCTCGAAGCGCGCCTGGCGGGCAAGGCAGGGATGTTCGACTACGTCGTCGGCGGTTTCTATTTCAACGAGACGATCGACGCCAACAACATCTACAATCAGGAGTTCGTGCTCCCGATCCAGACCTACACGGCAAAGACCGAGAGCCTTGCCGCGTTCGGCCAACTGACTGCTCATGTTTCGGACCGCGTTCGCCTTGTCGGCGGCGCGCGCTATACGCATGACAAGAAGACGGTGAACGGCCTGATCAACAACATCATTGCCGTTTGCAACGACAGCGCGCCGCCGTTCTGCATCGGCCAGATGCCCCACCTGCCCAACTTCTTCAACGCCGACGATGCCATTGGCTGGCTGGGCAGCAACGGCTTCATCAACACCAATGTCGCGATCAGCCCGCCGAGCAATACGACAAAGTCCGGCCAGATCATCTATCCCATGGTGAACGGTGCCAACGGGATCATCCTGAAGACGTACAACAACATCAACGACAGCGACACCTTCTCGAGAGTGACGTGGAAGGCCTCTGCCGAATTCGATGTGACGCCAACCAGCCTTGTCTATGCCACGGTGGAATCCGGCTATCGCGCAGGCGGCATCCAGATGGTCGATTCCCCTTTGAAGGAAAAGTACAAGCCCGAGTTCATCACCGCATACACCATCGGCTCGAAGAACCGTTTCCTGAACAACAAGCTGCAGGTGAACCTTGAAGGCTTCATGTGGAAGTACCGCGATCAGCAGATCACGTATTTCACAGTGGATTCAAACGGCACCCTGATCAGTTCGAACGAGAATGCGGGTCGATCGACCATCAAGGGCTTCGATGTGGACGTGATCGTGAAGCCTGCGAGCGGCACGACGCTTGGTGCCAAAGTGCAGTATCTTGACAGCAAGTACGAGGAACTGACCCTGACCTCGGCCATACCGTTCGACAATTTCAATTGCCCGGTTTCGGGTTCGGCCGGAACGACAAGCAACGGTTCGCCGATCATCAGCTACGACTGCTCTGGCAAGCAACTCCTGTTCAGCCCGAAGTGGACGGTGAACCTTTCGGCCGAACAGGTTGTGCCGCTTGGCAATGATCTCGAACTGGTTGCCAATGTCGATACCGCGTGGCGCGACAGCCAGTGGGCAGCCTTCGAGTTTCTCGATTTCGAGCGCGTCCCTGCCTACTGGACGACTGGTGCCTCTGTCAGCCTGCGTGCGCCCGAGGGCGCTTGGGGCCTGACGGCATATGTCCAGAACATCGAGAACGAGCGTCGCAATCTTACGCCGCAGTCCTCGCCGATGGGCGTTGCCGTCGCGCATTACAGCGCACCGCGTACTTATGGGCTGCGCTTCTCGGCCAACTTCTGAGGACTTGAAGATGAATATCCTGGTGACCGGCGCTGGTGGCTTCGTTGGACGCGAGCTTGTCCGCCTGCTTCTCCATGCCGGCCACCAGGTGACGGGTATGGACTTTTCTGCCGATGCCATCCCTGAAGGTGCCAAGGCAATTGCCGGCGATCTCGGAGAGGCGGAGGTCCGGAGACGCGCGATAGGATCGGGGTGTGATGCCCTTGTCCACCTTGCCACCGTTCCGGGTGGAGCCGCCGAGGCGGACCCGGCAGCGTCACGACGCATCAATGTCGATGCCATGTATGATCTATTGCTCGAGGCTTCGGCTGCAAACAATGGTGTGAAGGTGGTCTATGCCAGTTCCATTGCCGTGTTCGGCGATCCTCTGCCACCTGTCGTGGATGACGCGACGCCGCTGAGCCCGAAAATGATCTATGGCGGGCACAAGGCGATGATGGAGCATGCCGTGGCCATGTTCTCCAACCGCGGCCTGATTGACGGGGTGACTGTCAGACTGCCAGGTATTCTCGCCCGGCCGAAGGGACCGTCCGGCATGAAGTCGGCGTTCATGTCCGATCTGTTCCACGCGCTGAAGGCTGGCGAGCAGTTCTTCTGCCCGGTTTCCGCCGGGGGAACGATCTGGGCACAGTCCGTCCGGCAGTGCGCCGAGAACTTCCGCCATGCAGTCGGGTTGAATACATCCAGCTTGCCCACCACGCGGGCCGTGACCCTTCCGGCACTGCGCGTCTCCATGGGCGACCTCGCGGCGGAGATCGCGCGACAATGCGGCGTGTCTGAAGCGCTGGTGAGTTATGGCAATGACGAGGCACTTGAAGCTGCCTTTGCTGCGCAGCCGCCTCTCCAGACTCCGGCAGCCATGCGGGCAGGTTTTGCGCATGACGGAGATCTTGCTAGACTGGTCTCCAACGCTCTCGCTGCGATCTGACGGGAGCACGGGAGATGGCAATGCGGTTCGGGCGTCTCGATCTAAATCTGCTGGTGGCTCTCGACGCGCTCCTGACAGAGCGGAGCGTAAGCCTTGCATCCGACAGGTTGTGCCTTTCGCAATCTGCCACGTCTAGCGCGCTTGGTCGCTTGCGCGAGTACTTTGGCGACGAGTTGCTCGTGGTCAAGGGAAGAACCATGATCCTGACCGCTAGGGCTGAAGAGCTCATCGAGCCCGTACGCGCGGTGCTCGAGCAGATCCGCACCACGGTTGCCGTCGCGCCGCCATTCGATCCGGCAACTGCGGATCGCACGATCCGGCTTATGGCTTCCGATTACTCAACCGAAGTCCTGTTGGCTGGGGTTCTGGCTGAAATGGAGCGGGACGCGCCCGGCATGCGGTTCGAAATTCAGCCGATGAACGACACCCCGATCGAAGCGATCGAGCGCGGCAATATCGATCTGCTTCTGACCATCGACTACGCCATCTCCGCCGACCACCCGAGCCAGCTGCTGTTTGAGGATGACTACGTCGTGGTTGGCGATCAGAATAATCCGGCTTTGGCCGGCCCGATGACCAAGGAATTGTACTTCGCACTGGGACACGTCAGTCCGCGTTTCGGCAAGGCGCGCGTGCCAGCCTTCGAGGACTGGTTTGTCAGGCGGCAAAAGCAGCAGCGCCGGGTCGAAGTCGTGGCTCCCTCCTTCCTGTCGCTGCCCGGTCTGATCCTGGGCACGAAGCGCATTGCAACCATGCATCGACGCATGGCAGAGATCGTGGTGCGATCGATGCCGCTTGTCATGCGCGAAATTCCATTCGACATCCCCCCGATCCGGGAAGCGGTGCAGTGGAACATCGCGAACAACAATGACCGTGCACTGCGCTGGGTGGTCGAACGGCTGATGTTTGCGGCGAGCAAGGATACTCCGAAACCGGATGCCAATGTTCTGGCCCTTTCAGGTGGCTTGATCGACCGCAACCAGATCGAGGTCGAGTACCGGATGAACCATCCCCAGCGTTGACCCCTTCGGCGCAGATGTGGTCACGCCCCCTCATACTGCTGAAACGGTTTGGTACCTCCCGTCCGACACGGCACCTGATCTCTTGAAAATCACGGTCGTGCTGCGCTGGCGGACGATTTTGCATGCGATCTGATCTTCTCGGAAGACGCGCGTGCGCCTTTCACTGGCATTCCCCAAGGCACAAAAAAGTGCCTTCTTCCGCTCTCGCGCGAACTGTTTAAGCCAACTTTCCAAGAGCAATGACAATCGCCGACCCTTCGCGGAGCATCGGGCCAACTGCATGGGAGAGCAGGTCGCAGCGACAGAGCAGCTGGAAGCTGTCTTAAGACCTACGCAGACTGCCGGCGGCGCAGATCTCGATCAGCGGTTGGTAACGATCTTCGGGCGCAGCGGCACGCCATGCGCCTGCCGGGCTACGGTGCGGTCATGGCCCATCAAGCTGGACGCCAGACTTGGAACTGAAAGGAAGCAACTTGCATGAGCGCAGACGCAACCCGCTTTGACGGCAAGGTGGCCATCATCACCGGCGGTGCCGGGGGTATTGGCGCAGCCACCGCACGACTGATTAGCGCGCGGGGCGGCAAGGTGGCCGTGGCCGATATCATGATCGACTGGGCCGAGGGACTGGCTGCCGAACTGCCCGGCGCCATTGCCATCCACCTGGACCTGAAAAGCGAAGCATCGACCGAGGCGATGATCGCCACCACGGTGCAGCATTTCGGCCGGCTGGACGTGCTGCACAACAACGCGGCGCTGCTGGGCCCCGATATTGCGCAGCAGGATGGCGACGTGGAACACATGGCCACCGCGCTGTGGGACCGGACCTATGCCGTCAACGTGCGCGGCACGATGATCGCGTGCCGGGCCGCCCTGCCCCACTTGCGCGAGGTGCGCGGCAACATCGTCAACACGGTCAGCAACCTTGCGCTGCAGGGCCACCTGATCCAGGCCGCCTATTCCAGCAGCAAGGCCGCCATCATCCAGATGACGCGGGCCATTGCCGCCAGCCACGGCAAGCTGGGCGTGCGCTGCAACGCGGTGGCGCCGGGCATGACCATGACGCCGGCGCTGCGCGAAGCCTTTCCGCCCGCGCTGCGCAAGGTGGTGGAGGATGAAACCCTGCGCGAACAGCTGGGCGATCCGGAAGACATCGCCGAGGCGGCGGCTTTCCTTGCCAGCGACGCGGCCCGCAACGTGACCGGCCAGGTGCTTGTCTGCGACGGCGGCGGCGCCAGCCACGTGCCCGGCCTTGCCGGCTTCCGCAGCTTCTTTTCGGGAGAACATTGAGATGAGCCAGTACGACATTGTCGTGATGGGCGCCGGCCACAATGGCCTTGTCGCCGCGGCCTACATGGCCAAGGCGGGCAAGAAGGTGCTCGTGCTTGAGCGGAAGCCCCACTATGGCGGCGGCGTTTCCACGCGCGAATTGCTGCACCCCGGCTTCTGGCACGACGAGCACTCCAACGTGCACATCATGATCCAGGGCAATCCCATGCTGCGCGAGGACGAGCTTGGCCTGCTTTCCAAATTCGGACTGGAGTACATCTACCCCGACCTGATCCACGTCTCCATCTGGGACGACGGCACCGTCATCCGCAGCTACAAGGACCTGGACAAGACCTGCGAGGAACTGGCCCGCGTCTGCAGCCCCAAGGATGCCGAAGCCTATCGCCGGTTCGTGGAGATGAGCCAGACGGCGCTGCCGATGCTGGTCAGCGGTCTGTACAGTCCGCCGTTTCCGATGGGCGCGTTCGTGGCGATGATGGATCAGTCGGACGAAGGGCGCTTCCTGCTCGACCTGATGCAGCGCACCGCGCTCGACATCGTGGACGCCTATTTCGACAGCGAGCTGCTGAAGCTGCACATCGTGCGCATGGTCACCGAGAACCTGCAGATGCCCGATGAACTGGGCACCGGCATGGGGGCGTTCGTGATGCCGGGCATCGTCCACACCTATGGCTGTTCCATGCCGAAGGGCGGATCGGGCCAGCTTTCCCATGCGCTGGTCCGCGCCATCGAGCATTTCGGCGGCGAAGTGCGCTGCAATGCCGAAGTGAAGCGCGTGATCGTTTCGGGCGGCAAGGCGACGGGGCTGGAGCTGGTCGACGGCGAAACCTTCAGGGCTCGCGACGGCGTGATCGGCGCGATCCACCCGCACGTGCTGCGCAAGTTCGTGGCCGAAACGCCCGAGCCGGTGCTGGCCCGCGCCGAGCGCGTGACGCAGTCCACGTTCTCCATCAACCTCACCCACATGACGTTGAAGGAGCGCCTGAAGCTGAAGGTCGGCAACGATTGCAACGCGATGATGACCGAGCTGATGGACTTCTACACCGTGCGCGACATGTGCCTGGAGTATGACAAGCTGCGGCGCGGCGAAGTGAGCGAGCGACTGATCGCGGGCGGCGACAACACCATCTTCGATCCCAGCCGCGCGCCGGAAGGGGCGGGCGTGTTCTATGGCGTGAACTTCGCGCCCTATGACCTATACCCCGGCGGCCCCGCATCGTGGGAGGAGCGCAAGATGGAAGTGGCGGAAAAGGCGCTGGCCCAGTACCGCAAGTTCTATTCGAACCTCACCGACGACAACATCACCGGCCGCCTCGTGCGATCGCCGGTGGACCATGAACGCGACAGCCCGGCCAGCTTCGTGCGCGGCGACATCCATGGCTGCGCGCCGTTCTTCTACCAGTCGGCAGGGCACCGCCCCACGCCTGACCTCGGCAACCTGCGCGTGCCGGGGATCGAGGGGCTGTATCTGGTCGGTCCGTTCATGCACCCGGGTGGCGGCGTGTTTGGCGCAGGGCGCGCCACCGCGATCCAGATGATGGACGACATGGGGATTGACTACGACAAAGTATGCGGGGGGCCGGTGTAATGAGCAGCGCACGCAAGAAGGTGCCGGTGGCGACGATTCTCGATGCCAACGACAAGGAACTGATGGCGATCCGCAAGATCGAGCCGGATGGCAACACTCTGGTCATTCGCGGCAAGATCTTCGGGGCCATGCCGATGGTGGCGAAGCTTACGCCTGCCGAGGCGCGCGCGGCGCTGAAGCTGCTCGATCTGCGCACCGTGCTGTTTCTGCTGACATTCCTGTTTCGCAAGAACTGATATCGGTTTTCTGGATTGGATCGCAGCGAAACAATGCATCCCGTCGAATTGCGATAGATCAACAATCCAAGGTCTGCGCGCCGTCATGACTCTTCCCGTAGTTTCGGGAGACCAGCGATGGCGATTATTGGAATCAGGCGGCTGACATGGTTGGTGGACGATGTCGCCGCCTGCGTTCGTTTCTTCACTGACTTCGGACTGACGCTGGTCGAGCAGGATGGCGCTTCGGCACTGTTCGAAGCAGCGGACGGTTCTCAATCGCTCTTCCTCGCCCGCGGGCACGAGCGTTTGCCCAAGGGCACGGCGCAGACCGCGCGAGGCGTGCACGAGTGCGTCTGGGCGCTTGACAGCGAGCAGGCTCTAGCACGTCTCGTCGCGCGTCTTGAGCGCAACGTGCCGATCGAGACCGATGACGAAGGAGTGGTGCACTTCGTCACCGCTTTCGGCCAGGCGATCGGTCTGCAGGTCTGGCAGCCGCGACAGGTGTTCGGCGCGCCAACGCCGCAGAACACGGTGGGCCGCATTGCCCGCCTCAACCAGCCGCGCAAATGGATCGATCGCGCTGTGCCCAAGCGCACGCACCATTGCGTCTGGACCTTTCCCGACGTGCAGGAAGCTGTCGACTTCTACCGCGACATGCTCGGCTTCCGCATCACCGACATGCAGAAGGGGTTCGGGGTCTATATGCGGGCCGATGGCGCGTACGAGCACCACAACATCTTCCTCGCCGATGCCCACGCACCGATGCCGGGCTTCAATGGCACGCTGAAGTTCCATCACGCCAACTGGGAAGTCGAGGACATCGACGAACTCATGGTGGCCAAGAACTACCTGGATCGGCGTGGCTATACCTATGGCGACTGGAACTGGGGCTTCGGCCGCCATCGCCTGACATCAGCGGCATTCTTCTACGTTCCCTGTCCCGCCGGTGGCGAGGCCGAGTATGGCGCCGATTGTGATTGCGTCGATGACAGCTGGAAGCCGCGCATCTGGGACGGCGCCTTCGGCACGGCGATCTACATGACGAACCTCCCCGATTTCATGAAGAGCGAACCGGACTGGGACGTGACCTATGCCCGGCCGGATCAGCTCCATTACCACCCCGCAGACCCGGCCCCGCTGGCCGAAGCAGCCGAATAAGGAAGGCGATACGATGTCAAAGGCAAACCGAGTTCTCATCATCGGCGGCGGCGTGGGCGGCCTCGCGGCAGCAATCGGCCTGCACCAGCGCGGCATAGAAGTTGAAGTCGTCGAGCGCGACAAAGACTGGAAGGTCTATCACGTTGGCATCATCGTGCAGGCCAATTTCGTCCGCGCGCTCAACATGCTGGGACTGGGCGATCGCGCAGTCGCGGCGGGCTACGCCTACCGCGGCGCGCGATTCCTCGACATCGACGGGAACGTCCTGAAGGAATTGCCCGGTGACACGGCAGTCGACGGCCTGCCCTCGGACCTCGGCCTTACCCGTCCGGCCCTGCACAAGGTGCTGACCGAGAAGGTCCGTGCGCTTGGCATTCCGGTCCGGCTTGGCGTGTCGTTCGATAGTCTCGATGACGATGGCGACGGTGTCGATGTCAAGTTCACCGACGGAACCTGCGGCAGGTATGATCTGGTGATCGGTGCGGATGGCAACTACTCCGCCGTCCGCAAGGCGCTCTGGCCCGAAGCGAAGCCCCAATACACGGGGCAGGGCGTATGGCGCTACAACGTGCCCCGACCGGAAGGGCTGGAGTGGGCAGACATCTACATCGGCAAGGACAAGGGCAAGGCCGGGTATTGCCCTCTGACGCCTGAAGAGATGTACATCTTTGCGGTCTTCGAAGAACCTGGCAATCCCCGGTTCCCTGCCGAAACACTCGCGGCCGAGATGCGTCGGCGCCTAGAGGAATACGGCGGCATCCTGGCTGAGGCGGCGCGGCATGTCACCGACCCTTCGCTCGTGGTCTATCGCCCGTTGGAAGCCTGCATCATGCCGGCTCCCTGGTATCGAGGGCGGATTGTTCTCATTGGCGATGCTGCGCATTCCGCCACACCACACTTGGGCCAAGGCGCAGCCATGGCCGTCGAGGATGCGGTTGTGCTGGCCGAGGAAGTCGCGGAGCGCGAAGTAGACAGCGCTCTGGCGGCGTTCATGGATCGGCGGTTCGAACGCGCAAAGCTGGTTGGCCTGAGTTCAATCCGGCTTGGCGAGTGGGAAATGCATCCGGAAAGGTCCGGCGATCCGATGCAGCTGACCGATCAGATTCGGAAGAAACTTGCCGAACCCGTCTGATCCATTTGCGGTATCGATATCACGGGTCCGGAAACTTTGGTTTCCGGACCTTGCGGTTATTAGGCATGACAGTCCGGCTAAGGGGACTTCCGGAGTAATCATGCCACCCAAGGATTCTACAGCCGTCATCGGTATCGAACGTGTCGTTTTCGGCGTGACCGACATCGCTGAGCATACCCGCTTCTGGGTCGATTTCGGCCTGCAGATCGAACACGCCAGCGAAGAGGAGGCGTCCTTTCTCCTGCCATCCGGTAGTCGCATCGTGCTTCTGCCGCATGGGGACGCCAGGCTGCCTTCACCTGATCCCTATGTCGGCGACGGGATCAAGGAGACTGTCTGGGGGGTAGACACGACCGAAAATCTCGAGTTGCTCGCCGCGAGCCTGGCCAGCGAAGTGCCGGTCGCCCGGGACGCGGATGGAACCGTGCATTGCGTTTGCCCGGATGGTCAGCCCATTGCCCTGCGTGTCTGGCAGAAGAAGCCGGTGGTTTCGGAAGCCAGTCCGGTCAACACGCCGTCAAGCTGGCCGCGCTTCAACCAGCACCGCATCTGGCGGAAGCGGGCACGGCCAAAGACGATCAACCACGTCGTCTTTTTCAGCACCGACTATGTCGGCAGCTTCGAGTTCTACGAACGGCACCTCGGCTTCCGCTATGTCGATCATTCGAAGGGGACCGGTATCTTCGCCCGGGCGGGGGGTACGTTCGAGCATCATTCGATCTTCTGGGTGAACTGCGATCTTCCCATCGCTCCGGATCACTTCAAGTTCATGCATATCGCATTCGGCTGCGATGACATCGACGAGGTCATGCTCGGCGCCAACATCATGGACAACAAGGGCTGGAAAAATACCACCATGAACACGAGTGGCGGTATCTCCCGGCACCGTATCTCGAGTGCAATCTACTATTATTGCGAGATTCCGGGACATGCCGGCGAGGCCGAATATCATGCCGACACGGATTATGTCGACGATGGGTGGGTGCCACGTGCGTGGGACTTCAAGTTCGGCTCGCTGCTCTGGTCGCACAACGCTCCCAAGATCTTCCGGGGCGACGACATCCCTTGGGACATGACCTTCGACCTCGACCGTAAAAGCTTCGATCCCTATCGTCGCTCCAAGCCCGGGAAACGTCCGATCGAGGGCGATCTGGCAAATCTGACCGAAGAGGACGAGCACGCCATCTGAGATTGCAGAAAGGGGCGCCCCGACAGAGAGGCGCCCCTATTCGTCTCATTGCATGGGATCGGAGCAGGCCCAGACTTCAGCTGTGGGCAGAGGATCCCCAATCTGACCTTGGGTCAATGGATTCAGGGCCTCGTTCGTCGCGGAGTCAGACCGCGCCCTCCACGAATTCGATCAGATTGCCCGCACAGTCACGTATAAAGCATCCCTTGCCGAAGCTTTCGCGCACGACCATCGCGATGTCCGCACCTTTCTGTTTCATTTCCGCGAGAAAGGAATCCAGATCGGCGACCTGGAAGGCGACATGCTTGTTGCCGTGAGTCTGAACGTCGCGCGGTGGGTAGCGGCGTTCGTCCGGAAGGGGGGCTGCCCCCTCGACCTCGAAGATTTCGAACCGGAGAGGCCCCTTGCGCAGCATGGCCGTGTGGCTTCTCGCGGCCTCGATGTAGAAGCGGTGTTCCACGGTGAAGCCGAGGATCGTGCCATACCATTCGATCGCCTGTTCGAGCGAGGGGACCGACACGCCGCCGTGATGGAAAGTAAAGTCAGCCATGAGGTCTACACCATTTCGTTGAATGTTTGGGCGCACCAGTCTGCGATGTAGTCGCGCA
>NZ_LSIA01000167.1:0-7818 GCF_001556015.1 Novosphingobium sp. CCH12-A3
AAAAATTGGCGTCGGAAGTCAGATTGGGGCTGGACTGTCAGGATATATCGCCGAGCAGGTGAGTGCGCGCATTTGCTATGAATTGGGTCTGCCGGCAGACCTTCACGAAAGCCATGCCAGCTACGTCTCGCACTGGCTGGAGATCCTCAAGGCCGACAAGACGGCGATCATCACCGCAGCCGCGAAGGCCGATCAGGCGTTCAACCATCTTGCGGCCTATTCGGGCTTCCAGAGCGAACCTGCCGGCGAAGAGGGGGAGGAAGCCGATGAGACGGCGCCAGTTCCGGCTTTTGCTTGAGCCGGCACCGCAGGAGGTCGTTTGCCTCACCCAGCTTCACCGTTATGCGGGCGATGTTGCAGGCCGGAGGAGGGCGCCGATCGGCGAGGAGCTGGACCAGCATATCGCAGGCCTGTTCCCCCAGAGGGACCCGCGCCAGGTGCTGGACGGCCTTCTCGGCAAGGGGGGCGTCGGTTGGTCGCTTGGCACAGTTCCGGGTCAAGGCCGATCGCTCATCATCCAGACAACCGAGGCGGGCGTTGCGGTCTCGGCAATAGCGAGGATCCTCGAACAGATTGCGCCAGGGGCGCTCCTGCGACCGATGATCTACGAGCCGTTGCTGCTGGAGAACCCGAGCGAGCACTGCGGCAGCCTGCATTGAGGAAAGGGGGATGGGGCCATTGCATCTTGCAATGGAAAGGAAGCCTCATGTCCTGCGACATTGATTACCGTTACCGCCGCGCACTCCAGCCCGATGGGCTGACGACCTTCGAAAATGCGCTGCGAGCATTGAACGAGGCCGTGGATGATGTCCGTCTGGCAGGCCGGCAGGCCGCAACCTGTCCGGCAGTGCTGCTGCTGACGCGCCACCTTCAACGCATTGCTGACGGAAGGCCGACCGAATGTGAGGCAGACGACCAGGCTCTGCGGTCCCAATGCATTGAACGCCTTGCCGAGCTCAAACACAGGCCTGCGATCATTGCGCTGGTCAAACGCGGGATCGACTATCGTCCCGAAGAACTGCGCCACTACCGGCGCGAGGGCACGCGGGCGCTGCGCCAGATCGCAGCAGGGATCGGGCTCGAGCACGCCGATTATCGCATCAGCTATTACACCTCACAGGAACAGCTCGCGGGCGAGCATGTGCTGGAAGCCGACGGGATCTACGTCCGGATCAGCCCGGAAAGGTTCGGCGAGCCGGGTCTCGCCTGGCGCAACCCGTTCTGGAAACCGCCTGGCGCGGTGATGCGCAAAGCGCCGATCACCGCCCTTGCAGACATTCCCGCACTCACGGCGCGGATCGCGCGCGAATTGAAGATCGCACCTCCGGCGCAGCCGGGGCTCATCTGAAGGAGAACACGCATGGGCTGGCTTTACATGCACCGTGCCGGAATGGGGGGCTTCGACACTCCCAAGGCCTATCTTGACAATCAGCTCACATGGGAGCGCGAGAATGAAGAAACCGGCACCTTCGAAGGATGCCGGGTCATCAGAAGCGTGTCCACAACCGGTGCCTACTACGCGGCTGTCCAGCGCTATGGACCGAACAACCAGACCCACGCCATCTCCGCGGTGATCTGTCTGGTCCGCTGGAACCCCAAGGCAGCCGACGGCCTCCTGTTCGGCTACAAGGACATGGATGAAAATTCAGGACCGGTGGAGGCCGGGTGCCCCAGAAGTGTCCTGGAGGAGTTGGGGCCAACCAGTCATCCTTATGCCCTCGACTGGCGCAACCGGTGCTACCGCCAGCTCCGGCTCAAGGAACGCAAGATCGCCGATGGCGACATGATCCGGCTGCCTGAACCGATGAAGTTCACCGACGGCACCGAACACGCTGAATTCAGGGTGACAAAGCGCGGCGCGAAAATTGAACTCAGCACGCCCGATGGCCGAGGCCGGTTTCGCATCAGCAGATTGATGGAGCGCCGATTTGAAGTCGTGCCCCCAAAGCGCGCGGTGCGCACATTCTTCCCGGCGACGCCGTAACGCTCGGGAGGTGATCATGCTGCCTCAGAGCCTGGACCCCAGAAGGGCGATCCTGTGCGGGCGCGCCAATGCCGAGCGTGTCGCCATTCGGATGACCGCAAATTCCGGGCAGAGCCATGCCGTGGTGAGGACGGACAGCAAGCTCCAGCCCTTTTGCGTTCTGCCTGCAGAAGAGGGCCTTGCCGGCGCGATCGAATTGCAGGTCGTGGTTTTGTAAGAGCGGGTAACCTCTTCGGCAAAACGGGAACACCTGCTGGGTTTGACACCCAAACCTTGATTACCGCAGATATTGACGCTATATCGCGTCAGAATTCATGGGAAAGTGCAATGGCGATTCAAAACTACGCTGACAACGGCGCGTTTGCTCCGCGCAAGATCGTCGACGCGCTGCGGACGACCAGCGACGAACTCGCACGCTCGCTGGGCCTCGGCAAGGATGCGATCCAGCGCAAGGACCGGATCGCGTCCGACCGGACGCAGCGCCGCCTTCGCCAGATGGTCGAGGTGCTCAACAAGGTCGAGCCGCGCTTTGGTTCGGCGTTGTTGGCCTATGCCTGGTACCGCTCGGAACCACTGCCGGGTTTCTCGGGCCAGACTGCCATGCAGCTCGTGCAGAGCAACCGGGCCGATGACGTGCTGACCTATATCGACGCGGTCGACGCCGGCGTCCACGCCTAGTCCAATGCACTTTACCGGGCTGCTCTACCGCGCCCACAATCCGGTCTGGTCCCGTGAACCCCTCTCAGGGGAGGGGGCCGCCCGATTTGGCGGACGGTTCAATCGCATGGGGCGCACGGCGCTCTATACTTCCCTCGCCCCTGAGACCGCGCTGCGCGAGGCCAATCAGGCTGGCACGCTGCAGCCCACCACGCTGGTGGCCTATCAGGCCGACATCGGGCCGCTGCTCGATGGCCGGGACACGGCTGCATTGCATCCCTTCGGCATCACACCGGCTGAACTCGCCGACCCGTCATGGCGTGATCGGATGCTCTCCGGCAAGCCGGTCCCGACGCAGGACCTGGCGGAGGCCGCGATCGCGCAAGGCTATGCTGGCATCGTTGTCCCGAGCTACGCCCGCGGCGCCCCCGCAGACGCGCTCAATCTTGTCCTATGGGACTGGGACGGGCGCATCACGCTTGTTGATGACGACGACCGACTTGGCCTTCGCAATAACTGATGGCCTCTTATTCCTCGATCATCCCTCCGAGGCCGGGATCGAGATACCACGATGGGCCTTCGGTAAAGTCGGCGTTGCGGGCAGGAACAGGGCCATCAGGCTCTGACGAGACGTAAGGGTTGACCATCGGTGCCGGGTGCTGGCCCGAGCGCAGAATGTGGCCCGACATCTGGCACCGCGGCCCGAGGAGCTCGAAGAGCCATTCGAGATCGTCGAGCATCTGGACAACCCCGCGCCCTGCCAGTGCATAGTAGAGGCAGCGCTGATAGTCATCGCAATGGCAGGACAGGATCTGCGTCAGCCGAGCCTTGGCATTGGGCAGGCCCTGAAACACGCCCTGCAAGGTCTCATAGAGCTCGCGCGCTGAGTAATAGGCATCGAACGGCTCCACTCCGATCGAGGCATTGGCGAGCATACGCTTGGTTGGACGGCAATTGGGATCAAGTGCCGCGTCGCGCAGCGTGACATCGAGGTCGAACTTGCCGATATCAAAGACCTTGTTCATTATTCATGGGCTCCTGCAGATTATGAACATAACGTGAACAAACGACAGGGTCAAGGCGTCATCATGCATGTGGCTGGTAGGTAAGGACACCACAGGAAAGACCGGCAGGGTCGCCATCAGCGACGAGCTGAAGGCTGCGCTGGTGCGCTGGTATACAGGCCGGGGCAGCGAGGCCGACCACCGCGCTTGCGTCTCACTGGTCTCGACCGCGCGAGAGAACCACAAGTGGATCGCCTGCGATTGCCTTGGGGCAGAGCGGCCGCCGCCGCTGATGAGCGCGGCCTATCTCAGTTTTCAGGAAACCTATTACCTCCGGCGTCTTACCTCGCGGCCAGGCCACGAGCCGGGCTGCCCGTTTCATCTGCCGCAGGCGCCACCGCGCATCCGCGAGACCGTGAAGGATTCGCTCTATGCCATCGGCCTTCCAAAAGGCCTGTTCAGCGCACACCAGAAGGCGCCGGAGAAGCTTGCACAGAGGCCAGAGGACATAGAGCCCGACGACCGCTCACGCGGCGTCGCGATCCCGCGCCTCGGCAAGCTGCTCTGGTTGCTGCTCGAACGCGCAGGCTCGAATATCCTGCGCGAATTACCGCCCAGCGGCAGGCGCGCAGGCTCGATCAGCGAAGAAATGCGTCACCTCAAGCGCGCCGCTCAGGGCCTCGAAATCGCGCCGGGCATCCGGCTGTCGGATCATCTCTACACCAACGCGATCGATTACGAGAAACGGCGGGTCCATGCCCGATTGCGGGCTGCGGCCGAGACCTGGCCGCCCGAGTTTGCACCGCAAGCCTTTCTGCTTCTCGAAGCGAGCGAGGTCACATCGAGCGAGGTGGTGACGGGGCTCGGAACTGTCGAAATCCGCAACCGCATCCAGCACACCGGGATCATCCGCGCCGAGGTCGAGCCCCCATTTCTGGTGCTTGCTGTCGTCGGCGAGCACAGCCGGCGCGAAGGATACCTGGCGCTGCGGGCATATGCCCAGCCTGTGTTCAGCGGAAACCAGTTCGTGCCCGCCGAGCGCGACCACGATCGCGATGTGCTGCGCGCGCTCCAACAGGCCCAGTATGAACTGCGTCGCCTCGGCGTCAGGATGGCGGTCAAGAAGGTCCTTTTTGACATCACGCTGGGTGCTGGCTCGGCGAGGCCGGATTTCCTGGTGGCGCTGCTCGATGAGCATAGCGGGGAGGAATGCAAATTCGCGCTCCAGATCCTGCAGTCGGATGATGCCGACTATCTTGAGCTGTGCAGCATCGAGCGCGAGCGTCTCGCTCAGGCAGGGCATGTCGTATGCCTGTCGGTCAGCAGCGTGACGCCTCAGAAAATTATCAGCGAAGCCCGCCGCATTCTCGCGTGAAGGGGAGGGGGAGGATTTGAGCGAACCTGAAGAAGGAGAGTTCGCTCATGACATGCTTTGCTCCGTCGCCGCGCCCATCGACATCGATCTGGGGTGCTGTCCAACAGGCCGATCAGCTTGGCCCCGGGATTTGGTCGGTGATGACCGCCAGCCACGGCGGCATCATTCTGTCCGATCAGAGACAGGCCGCCATGCCGTCAGCGCTACAGATCGACGGAGGGTCCTACGAAGAAGACTGCGATTGGGCGCTCCCGATCCTTGCCTTTTCCAGCGAGCTTGATGGGCAGGGCTCCTGCTCTGCAGGCTTTCTGCAGCTTGCCCGCGATACCGCCAAATGTTGGCATCCGGACCGCTTCAGTGCCTTTACCGGCGAGGCTGTCGAGGAGAATGCCTCCACGATCCTGCGGACGCGTAAGGCCTACATCGCCGCCATCGGCGAGTTCTGCGTCACCAGCGCCTGGGGCGATTGGGCCGAATGGGTGCCGGAAGGCAAGGTTGGCGTGATTGCCCGGCAAGTCGAGCGCGTCGATCACATTGGCCGGCCAACCTATGGCGAGGCTGAGGTCTGCGCGCTGATCGCGAAGGACCTCTACGCCGCGCGCGGCGAGGTCACAGCGCTGCGGGATACGGCGCACGAGATCATTCCGATGCCCGAGGCCCTGCGACCGAAACGAGTGGGCTGAAGAGCAGGCCGAGGACCGCCCGGCTCTGGCCAGGCATCGATCCGCCGATCTGGAGGGAAGGGGGAGGGGAAGGGCGAACCAGTGCGATGAAGGACCCTTTGCCATGAACCCGACAGTCATCCGACCCAGCGTGAGCCCGAAGACTATCACCAAAGTCACGCGCCTCTTTAACGGCACCATCGGCGATATCCTCGGCGAGCTCCTCCAGAACAGTCGCCGCGCTGGCGCATCCCGGATCGATATCGCCTGCTGCGCCGATCAGGACGGAGCGCGATTGACCCTTGTCGATGATGGAACCGGGGTCGCCGATCCCCAGACCATGATTGCGCTGGGGGATTCGGGCTGGAGCCAGCACATCCATGAGGCCGAAGACCCGGCAGGCATGGGTGTCTTCAGCCTGGCGGGCAAGGACACCCGGATCAGCTCACGTCATGGCGGTGCCGACACCGGATGGTCGGTGCATGTCCCCGCGGATGGCTGGACCGGCGCGAAGGACATTGCCGTGGTGCCCCTTGCTCGCCCGGTTGGCACGACCATCACCTTCCTGATGCCCGGAGTGAGTGAGCAGACGACCGAGCGGATTCTGCGCGAGGTCGCGAAGTTCTATCCGCTGCCGGTCTTCTTCAATGGCGCGCAAGTGCCGCGCGAGGACTTTCTCGCCAAGGCGATCTACATCGCCGAATGGAACGGCAGCCAGATCGGGGTGTTCGAGGGGCGCGAATACAACCAGGATCCCACCACGAACTTCCATGGCATGGTGCTCACCCGCAAGCTTGCCAGCGTCTCGGAAAGCCTTGGCGGCAAGACCTACCATGCCCGGCTCGATATCGGGGCCACCCCGGGCCTTGCCCTTGTGCTGCCGGCGCGCAAGGAATTCGTCGAGAACGCCGCATTTGCGGCGCTGCAGACAGCGTGCAAGCGCACGATCTATGCCGCGCTGGCGCACAGAGGCCAGCACCGGCTTTCCTTCGAGAACTGGAAGGAAGCGCGCGATCTGGGGGTCGCCCTGCCGGAGGCCGACCCCTGCCTGCCCCGCTGGCATGCGGCCATCGCGGAGAGCGACAACGTCAATGTCGAGTATGAGGAAGTCGCAGCAGGTGCGGACACGATCCTTGTCGCGGATCTTGAGCCCGATATTGCACAGGGACTGGAGCGCGCGCTGCGCGAGCACCCCTTGCGAGCGCACCTCGTCGAGAACCATCCTGCCTACGCTGGCTATGGCTGGTATGACGCGCTGCATCAGCTCGGAAACGTGCGCTTCTATGTTGCTGCCGGGGAGCAGGGCCACGTCATCGCCGAGAACGGCAGCTTCCCGCCGCTCAATGACCATGTGCGTGCAGAGACGATCGAACTGAGGTTCTGTGTCTCCCACCGCGCCAGCGAAACGCAGCGCGAGGAACGGATCCCGGCAGATGTGGCCTTTGTCGTGGGCGAGGATGGCTGGTACAGCGGTGTCGATCAGATCCGCATCGCTTATGTGCTGGGTCCGGCGCTGACCCCCGAAACGCTGGTCGATCTGATCGAGAACGTCTGTTTCTGCGCGAGCGACGACAGCGAGGCCGACTCCTGGGACACCCAGCACGAGCACTTCTTGCGCGATGCGCGCGAACTCGCGGCCCGGGTGCTGCTCGGCGAGGACGAGGCCATCGCGGCGCGCATCCGCGACACGCTCGCCGGCATCCTGTGGGTCATTCCCAAGGATCGGCAGGTCGCCATTACCGTCGCCCCGGGGACCGCGATCGATGTTCAGCTATCCGCTTGTTGCCTCCTGGATCGGGACGAGACCTCCAATGCATGACACATCCGACATCTCTTGCGCACGGCAACGCACCGAGCACATCGCGCAGCTCAATGATGCAGCGCGTCAGGGCCGTGACCGCACGGCCCGCATCGTCATGACATCCGGGCTGCTTGCAGAACTCGGCGGCGACACCGCGGCAGACAGCATGATGGCCCAGGCTCGGTTGATGGCCGCTCTGCGCCATTGCACCTTCGCCCCGGATTCGCCCGAGCGAGACTTTGCAAGCATGGATGTCGATGGCATCAAGGTGCTGATGAAAGTCGATTTGTATGATCCGGGCCTTGTCAAGTTCGCATTGAACGGTTCCTTCTGTT
>NZ_LSIA01000168.1:0-19819 GCF_001556015.1 Novosphingobium sp. CCH12-A3
TGACAGACCCGGTCTACCCGGCACCGAAACGAACTTCGCTTTGTTCACGGACGACCAGATAGGCACG
Organism: Novosphingobium sp. CCH12-A3; assembly: GCF_001556015.1. Taxonomy (NCBI): domain Bacteria; kingdom Pseudomonadati; phylum Pseudomonadota; class Alphaproteobacteria; order Sphingomonadales; family Sphingomonadaceae; genus Novosphingobium; species Novosphingobium sp. CCH12-A3. Next base: position 68 of record NZ_LSIA01000168.1, read on the forward strand.
GCCCATGTCTATGCTTGAGCCGACCAGCGCAAGCAGGGGAACGACAGAGATTGCGAGCAAGATCAGGGCATTGCCTGATTCATCCCGGCAGAGACCGCGCAGGCATTCGACCGTAGAACGATATTGCGTTCGAAGCCACGAATGACGGCAGGAAAGAGAATCGTCTGACGACATGCTTAGACGACTAAGCAGAAACCCCTAATATCAAGGATAACTTTCATCGTAAAATTTGTCTTAAATTACCGAAATCGTCCCGATATGTTGTGGAAGGCATGATTAACCCAGGCGCTGATGGGCGATCAGATCGGGCAGCTTAGCCTCATGTATTTTCCATCAGGAATAGCGGCTGGGAATATGTGACTGGAAATTCATCCACACCAATAAATGACAGAACAGTCGGTATGCTGTAGGTCATTGTCACGGTCTTCTCGACCGTTCCTGAAATACGCGGCGTGGCAACATTCGTTACGCTGATCGCCAGGCGCGAGCTTTCCAACTGGTAAGGGCTCTTTATCGCGATGGAGCGCAGGTAAAACCGGATCTGATCGTTGGTAAGTTCATTTCCGGTCTGGTAGTTCACCACAGCATAACGCATCACGTCCGAGGCGACCGAGCGCATCGCGTTGTAGTTCTGCATGCCTATGCCGATCTGGAAGACTCCGAGCATCAACGCAAGGATCGTGGGGGCGAGAAGGGCAAATTCCGTCACCACCGATCCGTGCGTCTGGCGCAGCAGGTCACGAAGCGTCCTTGTCAGGCCAATCACAGTCATGCCTTTGTCCTCTGGCCGTAAAGAACATAGCGATTGACCCGAAGTTCGATGGTCGAGCCCAGGCCGAACTCCGTCCAGATTGGCACGTAATCGTGAGTCAGGGTGACCTGTACATAGCGCGACACGTTGTCGCCTGTCGCGCAGGTACTTTCCAGGGCGACATAGGCGTTGGAGGAGTTGCAGCGATAGGCGGCCGCCACCGTCACCTGTTCGGATTCCAGTCCGGCAGTCGCAATCACGACGTTCTTGAGTGCGGTAAGTTCGTCGGCGGTATCGGGGTCGGTGGCGAGCGCGACGGATTCGGCCAGCGTCATGGCGCTCTGCAACTCGCTTTGCCGCGCAACAAGGCTGCTCACCTGATAGGCGCCAAGGCTGAGAAGCACCATGAGCGGGGCAATGATGGCCGTCTCCACGGCCATCGCCCCGCTCGGATCGCGGATCAGGCGTTGCAGAAGCGATCGGGCTGGGATCATACGATCAGCTTCACCTTGCTGACTTCCTTGGCGACCACGGTGTCTTCGGTCATTCCGGGCGGGCAGAACGAGTTCATGTTGGCCGTGCCGGAAATCGTGATCGTGTCAGCCGCGATCATCAGGCATTGGCTGGTAACCCTTGCGGTCCCCGTGAAGTCGATGCCGCTGTTCGGAAGGTAAATGGTGCCGTTAAGGACCGTATCGGAATCGCCGTTGATCTTGCTGCGGTCAGTTCCGGTGGAGGCGCGATCTTCGAATACCAGCATGCCGGCCAGCGCGTTGGCGTTCGTTTCCGATACACCACGGCTGACCAGTTCCGAAGCCTGAATGGCAGTGAGGTTGATGTTCGAGCCGCCATTGATCTTGATGTACGCACCATTCTTGAGCACGAACATCACACCGCTGCCGACGACGGCGTACTGACCGCTGATCTCGACCCCGCCACCGTCGATGATGTAGACGCCCGGCGCAAACGTCGTGGCGCAAGACACCTTTATGCCCCCGACATAAGTCCCGGGCAGCGCAGAGGCCAGGTCGGCGGTGGTCGTCTTGCTGATGTTGGACAGGGTGGTGGCAACAACCGTTTCCATCTTTTCCCAGACGGTGTTGTTCCCCGAACCGCTGTTCGTCTGGGTCCAGACTACGGTGGTCGCATAGGTCGTGCCCGCCACCACCGTGTTCTCGACAATGACATAGCTGTCGTTGTTCTCGGTCGAATAGTCCTTCTTCGCGTTCTTGTTGCCGCTGACCTGCTCGGTCGCAGTTTGCCAGGTCGCACCCTTCCAGTAGGTATAGGTGACAGTGGTCTTCTTGTTTCGGTCGGCTCGGGTCGTGGTCGTACCTTTGACGCAGTAGTAGCTGCGCGCCACTTGGCTTTCTGCCGGGTTCGGCGGTGTAAGGTTGGCGTAGGGATCGAACAGTCCCTCGAGGTAATCATGGACCTCGTCGTCCGTATGGGTGCTGAACCATTCGTCGATGCCGCCGCGGGACAGCACCCAGCCGGCATCGATATCAGGATTGCCGTCGACGACTATGGACGAGTCGGAGGTCGAAAGGGCCGCAATGCCGCACTTGGCCTTCAGCACGGAAGTGCCGCCGATCGTGACGGCGCCGCTATCGTCTTCATCAAGCGCAAGCAGGCAGGACGTGAAGGACGTGCCGGACGTATAGGCTGCCTGCGCCGATGCCGTGACCGTGGTGCCTTCTCCCGTCAAGAAGCTTGAAAAGGGTAGGGTGTCGCGCACCGTCGCGCTCACCGTGACGCTGTTGTTGCTGCCACCGGCATAGCTCGACAACGTAACCGAAGGGGTTCCCACGGTGATGTCGGCCACGGTCGATATGTTTGCGTTGAATTCCTGAAGCGCCCGGTCCGAATAGATGGCGCGCGTCGCGCTCTGCGTTCGGGCCCAGGCGCCGGCCAGAGCTGCCTGATCCACGGCGAACTGCAATTCGCGCTTCCACATGTACCACTGTGCGGTATCGACCGCCAAACCCGCCCCGCCAATGAATGCCGGCATGCCCAGGGCAAGCAGGAGCGTTGCATTGCCTCTCTTGTGCCGGGCAAGGCGCTTGCACAAGTGGACCAACCCCGAGAGTGATCGAAATGCTGAGAGCATGCTGCTACCGTTTTCTCATTCCGTCGGCGGCTGCCGATGCCAATCCCGCGAATCGTTAAGTAGATTGTCGTGGTAAGTTCATCTTGAAGCCATCTGGTTGACGGCCCGTTAAACAATACGGGATTTGCGAGAGTTGTTTCTTAATGTCGAAGTTACCATCGAAACCCGCCGAAACCCTGGATATCACGCGTAAAATTGCCCTTGCCTATGCTCCTGCGGCGGCGCGCCCTGCGTGGCTGGCCCTGTTCATGCTCGAGCAGAAACTGGCCGAGACTGCCCGCCCCGGGCGCGAACCCCTGATGGTCCAGTTGCGGCTGTCGTGGTGGCGGGATCGCTTGAACGAGAGCGGTGAGGCGTGGCCGGTCAGCGAACCGGCACTTGCGTCGCTAAGGGCGTGGAAGGGGCAGCACGGTCGGCTGGTGGGGCTGGTCGATAGCTGGGAGGCTCGCGCCCTGGGCGAGGAACAGGAAGACGAATTCGCCTTGGCCCTGACCAATGCCTATCTCGCACTGGCCGAGGTGCTTGACGTTCGAGACAACGGCGCGATCGCCGCTCATGCGCGATATCTGGCGGGTGAGGCAACCCCAGGCGGGCGGAGAGGTGCACTGCCCCGCGCGATGCGGCCACTTGCCGTGCTTTGCGCCATAAAGGACAGTGCCGATAACCCGGGAAAGGGACGCCGCCTTGTCGATTTCCTGCGGGTGGTCCGCGCAGGGACGCTGGGCTTCTGAGTTCGTGCCAAAGCGGTAGCATCTACCGCTGCCGCGACAAGCCTGCGGCGTTAGACCCTTCATCAAGGAGGGTGAAAAATGGTTCGTGCCTTGCTTGGTGGTCTCGCTGCCCTGATGCTTTGCGCTGCAGGCGTCTTCTGGTGGCAGGGCCGTGCCGAAACACGCGAAGGGACTGCCCCGCCATTGCCGGTCGCCGATGCTGCAGTCGCTCCGGAAGGTCTGCCAAGCGCCGACATCGAAGGGCTTACCGGTGTCGCCCCTCCCGAAGCAACGTCTGTCGGCAAGGAGACCCGCAGGTTCAATCTGGTCGACAAGGACCGGGACAACCGGATCAGCCGCACCGAAATGCTGAGCCTGCGCGCATCGGCGTTCCGCAAGCTCGACAAGGACGGCAACAATCTGCTGACCTTCGAGGAATGGGCCTATGTGACTGTCGACAAGTTCAAGTCGGCCGATGGCAATGGCGACCTGTTTCTCACCCGCGAGGAATTCGCCACCACGCGGCCGAAGGCAGCACCCAAGCCAAAGCAGAAATGCTCCTGCAAATAGGGGCTTACGCCAGAGAACCGAGCCACCCGGCCATGTCCGCCTTGGCCCGCTCGGTATAAGCTTCCTTACGCGCCTTCTTCTTCACGTCGTGCAACGGCGGGAAGAGGCCGAAGTTGACATTCATCGGCTGAAAGCTCTCGGCATCGGCATCGCCGGTGATGTGCGACAGCAGTGCTCCCAAGGCCGTCGTTTGCGGAGGCGGTGTCCACGCGCGCCCTGCAATCTGCGCCGCCGTCATCAGGCCGGCCAGCATCCCGACCGAACCGCTTTCGACATAGCCTTCGCAGCCCGTGATCTGACCGGCAAACCGGATGTGCGGCGCCGATTTCAGTCGAAGCTGCCGATCGAGCAGCGCTGGCGAATTGAGAAAGGTGTTGCGGTGCAAGCCGCCCAGTCGGGCGAACTCGGCATTTTCAAGGCCGGGGATCGTGCGGAACACGCGAACCTGTTCGGCGTGCTTCAGCTTGGTCTGGAAGCCGACCATGTTCCATAGTGTGCCGAGCTTGTTGTCCTGGCGAAGTTGCACCACGGCATAGGGCCAGCGCCCATTGGGGTGTTCCGCCGTCGCCCAATGCGGATTGTCCAGTCCCACCGGCTTCATCGGTCCGAACCGGAGCGTCTCCTCGCCCCGCGCGGCCATGACCTCGATTGGCATGCACCCGTCGAAGTAGGGGGTGTTGGCTTCCCACTCCTTGAACTCGGTCTTCTCACCGGCGAGCAGCTCTTCCCGGAAGGCGAGGTACTGCGGCTTCGTCATCGGGCAATTGATGTAATCGCGCCCGTCGCCGCCGAGCGCGAGCGAGGCCTCCGCGCCCTTGTCCCAGCGCGAGGCCATCCACGCCACGCTCATGTCGATGGAATCGCGGTAGACGATCGGCGCAATGGCATCGAAGAAGGCGAGGCTGTCGGCGCCGGTCGTGCCACCGATGCTTTCGGCAAGTGAAGGGCTGGTAAGAGGCCCTGTCGCCACGATCGTCAGCCCCTCTCCGGGCAGTGAATCGATGCGTTCCCTTGCAATCTCGAGCGTAGGCTGCGCGCGCAGGGCCGCCTCGACTTCAGCAGAGAACACGTCCCTGTCGACAGCCAGCGCCGATCCTGCGGGCACCCGCGCCTTGGCCGCTGCCGCCATGAGCAGGCTATCGCACTGGCGCATTTCGTAATGCAGCAGCCCGACGGCGTTCTTCTCATCATCATCGGACCGAAAGGAATTCGAGCAGACCAGTTCGGCAAGGCCATCGCCGTTGTGTGCAGGGGTAGTGTCACCACTGCCGCGCATTTCGGAAAGTCTTACGCGAACCCCGCGACGGGCAAGCTGCCACGCCGCTTCGCTGCCGGCCATGCCGCCGCCGATGATATGGACCTGATGCGTCATGGGCTTGCCCTTGGCATTGCCGCGCCATTGCGGCAAGAGCGTCCGCAGGGCAAAGGGAGAAGACGCCGGGTGCCGGGACGCGCATTGATCGAGAAACGGCCCTGGCTGGTCGCCAGTCTGATCGCCGGAACGAGTTACTGGCTTGCCGCAAAGGGGCAGGTGCCCGGCCTTTGGCTGATACTCTGGAAAGGCGCGGGCGTTGCCCTGCTCGCTGCATATGCCTGGGCGCATCATCCCTCGCGCAGCGCCCACCTGCTGGCGCTGGTCATGGCGCTGGGCGCGATTGGCGACATGGTGCTGGAAGTGGACTTCACCGGTGGTGCTGCAGCCTTTTTCGCGGGCCACATCGCCGCGATAGCGCTGTATCTGCGCCATCCCCGCGCCAGCCTTTCAGGGCTGGACAAGGCCGTGGCAGTTGTATCTGTCATCGGCGTCCCGGCGCTGTCGTGGGCGCTTTCAGGCCGGATGGACGTTGCAGGCTATGCGCTGTTGCTCGGCGGAATGGCGACGGCCGCATTTGCCAGCGATTTTCCGCGCAGCCGGGTGGCGCTGGGCGCCGCCATGTTCGTCGTGTCCGACCTGCTGATCTTCGCGAGGATGGTCCCGCTGGCGCGCAGCGCGGTCCCGGGGCTGCTGATCTGGCCGCTCTACTACTTCGGCCAGTTCATGATCTGCACCGGCGTGATCGCCACTCTGCGGACGAGGGGCGAGTTTCGGCCCGTCCGGTAAAGTTCAGCCCTGCAGGAGGGCGCGGGTTGCCGCTTCAACGTCTGGCTGACGCATGAGGCTTTCACCGACGAGGAACGTGCGCGCGCCGCAACCTTCAAGGCGCAATATGTCGGCGTGGGTGTTGATGCCGCTTTCGGCAACCAGCAAGGTGCCTTCAGGGGCCAACGGAGCAAGGCGCTCGGTCGTGCCAAGATCGGTCACGAAGCGCTTCAGGTCGCGGTTGTTGACGCCGATCAGGCGCGACTTCAGGCGGCTCGCGCGCTCCATTTCCTCTTCGTTGTGGACTTCGACCAGCGCATCCATGCCCTGTTCGCGGGCCGCGGCCTCGATCTCGGCCATCTGGCTGTCGGAAAGACAGGCGGCAATGATCAGGATGGCATCGGCCCCGATGGCGCGCGCTTCAAGGCACTGCCAGGGATCGACCATGAAGTCCTTGCGGATCACCGGCAGTGTGCAGGCGGCGCTCGCCGCGACGAGATAGTCTTCATGCCCCTGAAAATATGGCGCGTCGGTCAGCACCGAAAGGCAGGCGGCGCCCCCGGACTCATAGGCGCGGGCATGGTCTGCAGGGGCGAAATCGGCGCGGATCAGTCCCTTTGAAGGGCTGGCCTTCTTGATCTCGGCGATCAATGCATAGCCGGTCTGCGCGCGGGCACGCAGTGCCGCCTCGAACCCGCGCGGGGCGCTCTGCTGCCCGGCGCGCGCGGCCAGCTCGCCGATGCTGACAGCGGCCTTGCGGGCGGCGACTTCAACGCGCTTGGTGTCGCAGATTTCAGTGAGCTTGTCGGTCATGGCAGGGGCGCCTTAGCGAGGTTGAACCCGTTGGGGCAAGTGTATCGTGTGACCTGTAGCGCCAAGCGCTACTTCAGCGCCGCAATCCAGCAATTGAGCAGCGCGTTGGCCAGGCCCTTGTCAATCGCTTCGGCGGCCTCTTCGATGCCCTCGTGCCAGTCGCGTGCCTCACCCGCAACGATCAGCGCGGCGGCGGCGTTGAACAGCACCGCGTCACGGTACGGACCTACTTCACCTTGCAGCAGGGCGCGCAAGGCTGCGGCGTTGAAAGCAGCATCGCCACCACGAATGGCGTCGACCGGGGTTTGCGGCAGGCCGACATCTTCCGGGCTGACACGGCGCATAAGCACTTCGTGCCCACGCACTTCGGCCAGTTCATTGCCGCCGGCAAGGCTCAGTTCGTCCAGCCCCTCGTCGCCCGAGATGACCATGCTGTGATCTGTGCCAAGGCGCCGGATTGCTTCGGCATAGATCGGTACATAGGCGGGACGCGCAATGCCGACCAGCTGGCGGCACACGCCTGCCGGATTGGCCAACGGCCCCATAAGGTTGAAGATCGTGCGGCGGCCCAGCGCCTTGCGGATCGGCATGATGCGGCCCATCGACGGGTGATGGCGCGCAGCAAAGAGGAAACAGATGCCAAGGTCGGCCAGCGTTTCCTCGGCAGTTTCGGCGGCGCGATCGAGGTTGAGGCCGAGCGCCTCCAGCGTATCGGCGGCGCCTGCTTTCGAACTCGCCGCGCGGTTGCCATGCTTGGCCACCGGCACTCCGCACGCGGCAACAACGAGGCTGACTGCGGTAGATACGTTGAGCGTGTGGTGACCGTCGCCCCCGGTGCCGCAGACGTCGATGGCATTGGCGGGTGCGCTGACCGGGATCATCCGCGCCCGCATCGCCCGGGCTGCACCGGCAATCTCGCTCGCCGTCTCTCCCCGGTCCGAAAGGGCGACGAGGAACTTCGCGATGGCTTCGTCCGCCACGGTGCCGTCGAGGATCGCTGCGAACGCGGCCTCTGCCTCGGCTTCCTCCAGCGGATGGGTGACGTCAGGCAGGCTCATGCCGGAAGCGGGTTGGTCTTGATGCCGCAGAGCTTCAGGAAATTCGCGACCATCGCGTGGCCGTGCTCGGTGGCGATGCTTTCCGGGTGGAACTGCACGCCATGGATCGGCAGCGAGGTGTGGCGGAAGCCCATGACGTGTGTGTCATCCGACTGCGCGTTGACAGCAAGGCATTCGGGAATGTCGGTGACGATCAGCGAGTGATAGCGCGTGGCGATGAACGGCGATGGCAGGCCCTCGAAGACGCCTGTGCCATCATGGGTGACCGGCGAGGTCTTGCCATGCATCAAGCCGCCGCGCACGACGTTGCCGCCGAAGTACTGCCCGATGGACTGGTGCCCGAGGCAGACGCCCAGCAACGGCACTTTCACATCCGCCGCCGCGCCGACGAGATCGAGACTGACTCCTGCTTCATTGGGGGTGCAGGGCCCCGGCGAGAGCAGGAACCCCTGCGCCCCGGTCCTGATCGCCTGTTCAGCGGTGAGCGCGTCATTGCGCACGACTTCAACCTCCGCGCCCATCTCCATCAGGTAATGGACGAGGTTCCAGGTAAAGCTGTCGTAGTTGTCGATGACGAGGATCATTGGCCAAACTTCGCTTCTGTTGCCACCCGCACAGCCTCACGCGCCGCTGCGAACAATGCGCCTGATTTCAACTCGCACTCGCGCTGTTCGTATTCGGGGTTGCTGTCGGCGACGATGCCTGCGCCTGCCTGCGCGTGGAGCACGCCGTCCTTGATCACGCCGGTTCGCAGGACGATGCAGCTGTCGACCGAGCCGTCAGGGGCGAAGTAGCCGACGCCGCCGGCATAGGCGCCGCGTGTTTCGGGTTCCAACTCGGCGATGATTTCGCAGGCGCGGACCTTTGGCGCGCCGCTGACAGTGCCGGCCGGGAAGCCCGCGAACAGGGCGTCGACGCTGTCAGCCCGGTTCGTGTCGAGCTGGCCGACCACGTTCGAGACGATGTGCATGACGTGGCTGTAGCGCTCGACAGTATAGCTTTCAGTGACCTTGACCGTACCTGCCTTGGCCACGCGGCCAACATCGTTGCGGCCGAGGTCGAGCAGCATCAGGTGCTCGGCGCGTTCCTTGGGATCGTCGAGCAGGCTCAGCTCGTTGGCGCGGTCTTCGTCTGGCGTCTTGCCGCGCGGGCGGGTGCCGGCAATCGGGCGGATCGTCACTTCGCCATCGCGGATGCGGACGAGGATTTCCGGGCTCGATCCGGTCAGCGCGAAGCCCGGCATGTCGAGGAAATAGAGGAAGGGCGAGGGGTTGATGCGGCGCAGGGCGCGGTAGAGTGCGATCGGCGGCAGGGGGAAGGGCGCGGTGAAGCGCTGGGCCAGTACGACCTGGAAAATGTCGCCTGCCTCGATGTAGTCCTTCGCGGCACTCACCATGCGCGCATAGTTGGCGGCAGGCATGACCGGTTGCGGGGTTACGTCCACCGCCTCGGCCAGACGGGCGTCGGCCGGAACAGGCTCCGCCAGCTTGCGCAAGGCGTTGTCGATGCGTTCGGCCGCGGCTTCAAGCAGCCGCTCGGGCGCTCCGCCTTCGGCCCAGACCGGGGCTATGGCGAAGAGTTCGTCGGACAGGCGGTCGAACACCAGCACCACCGTGGGGCGGGTGAACAGCATGTCGGGCAGCACGAGGTCGCTCTGCGGAGCGCGCGGCAACTTCTCGACAAGGCCGATCGTCTCGTAGCCGAAATAGCCGACAAGACAGGCCAGCGCCGACGGAAGCGCGGCAGGAACATCGATCCGGCAGGCAGCGACAAGGGCCCTCAGCTCTGCAAGTGCGTCGCCGGGAAGCGGCGCGAAGGCGGCCTTGTCGTGCCGCCAGATGCGATTGATCTCGGCGCGTGTGCCGGTGGCGCGGAACACCAGATCCGGGTCGATGCCGAGCAGGCTGTACCGTCCCCGCACTTCGCCGCCTTGCACGGATTCGAGCAGGAAATCGCCCCGCCCGCTCTCCATGAGCTTCAGCGCGGCGCCCACGGGAGTCTCGGTATCGACAATCAGCTTGCGCCAGATCAGCGCAGGCTTTCCGGCATACAGCTGCGCAAGCGCAGCCTCATGGTTCTCGGGGAGTGCGAAGGCAGATTTGGCGAGGTCGGTGGTCATGGGATTTACTGGGCGTTGCTGCCGGTCAGCTGGTCACGGACGGCCTTGATCCCGGCGTCGTTCCGTTCGACTCCAACATCCTTGCGGATCGCCAGGCGGAGCTGCTCGGCATATTCGCCGCCGGCATCCTGTCCGAAGGAGCGGGCAGCCTGCTGGAAGATCTGATTGCCGCGCTTGACCTGGCCGAGGACGATTTCCTTGAGCGAAACGACGTACCAGCCGCCGTTGTTCGGCCCTTCGAGCCGCTTGTTGCTGCCCTTGGCCATGGCAAACATCAGCGCAAGCGGTGCAGGAACCTGTCCCTGCATCTGGGTAAGCGCCTGACGCGGCAGGTCCACGGGCTGGGGAGCGGGCAGAGCGGCGCCGGCGAGCTTGAGAGCTTCGGCCAGCGGCGTGCCCTTGTTCAATGCTGCCAGGATCTTGTCGCTGGCAGCCTTGGCTTTCGCTGCGCCCTGCTGAACGGCCCAGTCCCGGGCAACGACGCTCTTGATCTGATCCAGCGGGGCGGGCGTGGCGGCGACGAGCTGGCCGACATCGTAAACGGCAAACTTCTCGCCAGGCTTGATCTCTGCCAGCTGGGCTTCGCCTTCGCGCTCCATCGAAAACGCGGCCTGAACCAACGGGGCGATGTCGGCAGACACCTTCTCGTCCTGCTTGCCGAACACGCTGCCATTCGCTGTCAGCGGAGCCGTGGTGGAGACGGTCAGTTTCAGCGTCTTGGCGATATCGCCAAGGCCGGTGCCATTGTCGATTTCCTGCTCGACCTGTGCGGCAAGATCGGACAGCGCTGCTCGGCGCTTTTCAAGGGTCAGGGCCGCGACGATCTCGGGGCGCGCCTGTTCGAGAGTCTTGCCGGCATTGCGCTTGACGGCGTCAACCTTGAGCACGTGCCAGCCGAGGCCCGACTTCGCAGGCGTTGCCAGCGTGCCCGAAGCCGCGGCGAATGCGGCATCGGATACGGCACGCGATGTCTGGTTGGCGAGGGTATCGCGCGTCTGATCGGCAAGCTTGCTGGCGACCAGGCCCTTGGCACGAGCGGCATTGTCGAGCGAGCCGTTTGCACCGACCTCTGCGGCAAGCGCCTTGGCAGCGGCCTCGGTAGGGACAATGACCTGCGTTACCGAGCGTTGTTCGGACGCGGAGTAGACTGCGGTGTTGAGCTTGTAGCGCTGGGCGATTTCGGCGTCGTTGGGCGCTGCCACGGTCTTCAGGCTCGCCTCGTCAACGATAGCGTAGCGAATCGTGCGGCGTTCGGGCTGCATGTAGCGGCTCTTGTTGGCGTTGTAGAACGCGGCAAGAGTGCTGTCGGCCGGGGGCGACGTCGGCGCAAAGGCGAGCGATGGCACCGAGACGATGGTGCCGACGCGCTTCTCCGTCAGCAGCGCAGCATAGCGCTGGACCGCTTCGTCAGCCATCTGGGCGCCGAATGCAGCCGGCAACAGGATCTGCCGGGCCAGCAGGCCCTGACCGAGATCCTTGCGGACGTCCTTGTCTGTCAGGCCGCGCTGGGCGAGCAGCTGCTCATAGGCCGACTGGCTGAACTTGCCATCAGGACCCTGGAAGGCCGGGATCTTGGTGATTTCGCTGTCGATCAGGCGATCACCTGCCATCAGACCATGCTCGCGGCCCCACTCGGCCATGGCCAGCCTGTCTGTCAGGCCGGTGAGCACGGTGTCCATGCCGCCAGCGTCGAGGAATTGCTTCATCGTCAGGCCGGGCTGCTTCTGCCGTTCCTGCTCGAACGCGTTGGTCAGCGCCTTGCCGAGTTCAGCCGTGCCGATGCGACTGGAGCCGACCTTGGCAGCGCGATCGCCACCGGCGATTCCGCCAAAGCCACTGCCGGTGACGTCGGCACTGGCGAATGCCAGCGCGATCAGGCCAAGAAAGATCAGGGCAACGGCAACGCCGATGCGCGACTTGAGGAACGAGCGGAAAAAGCCGAGCATTTGTGTAGTTCGTCTCTCGTCTGGGCACGGCAACGCACCCGAAGGTTCGGTTAGCGGTTGCCTTAGGAGGCAAACGCAATTCTCGCAATGGCTCCATGCCATCGATCATCGGGCAATAGGTCGCGTGTGGCAGCGGCGCCTGCGGCAACCGGCGCTATGCCCGCTTATGCGATCAGGCGTTTTGCAGAATCAGTCCGGGTTTGATAGCCGCGCCGACGAAGCAGGGCGATCGATGTCCTGCAACCGATTGTATCTGCGAAATTCAGGGGAACGCGCCGATCATGCCGCACCGTCCTTATATTGTAGGCAACTGGAAGATGAACGGGACGCGCGCCATGCTCGCCGAAGCGCGGGCGATTGACCGGGCGGCAGGGCGCTATCCGGACGTTCAGGTTGCCATTGCCCCTCCGTTCACCCTGATTGGCGCTCTTCGCGAGGCGGTGAGCGCAATGGGGGTTGGCGGGCAGGATTGCCATGTCAACGCAAAGGGCGCGCACACCGGCGACGTCTCTGCGCAAATGCTGGTCGATACCGGAGCCGACTTTGTTATCGTCGGGCACAGCGAACGTCGCAAGGGCCATGGCGAAGGCGACGACCTGATAAAGGCGAAGGCCGAAGCCGCACTTGCTGCCGGGCTCGGAATCATCGTCTGCGTGGGTGAGACGCTTGAAGAGCGCGATGGCGGAAAGGCCGAAGCGGTCGTTTCCGCTCAGGTCACTGCCTCGATGCCGGATGCCGATGCTGCTGCAGACGCAGTAGCGTCAGGCAAGATGGCGGTTGCCTATGAGCCGGTCTGGGCGATCGGTACCGGGCGCGTGGCAGAAGTTGCAGATGTTGTCGCCATGCATGCCCAGATTCTCCAGCAACTGCTTGCTCTCTACGGCGAGAGCGGTGCGAAGGTGCGCATCCTTTATGGCGGTTCGGTCAACGCCGGAAACGCCAGGGACTTGCTTGCTGCAGAAGGCGTGGGCGGTGCGTTGGTCGGCGGGGCGAGCCTGACGGCTGAAGCTTTCCTGCCGATCGTGGCAGCCGCTGGCAACGGAGAGGCTTGAGGGAGAAGCTTGAGCGCGGCAACGCGCGGGTTGCGCGGACGGCGCAGCAAGCCTACATGCCGCTCAAGATTCCCGCGCGGTTTCGCGCACGAGGTGTGATTCATGTCGTTGTTCATTTTTCTAACCGTGGTCCAGGCCATTGTCGCAGCGCTGCTGGTGGTCGTGATCCTGATGCAGAAGTCCGAGGGCGGTGGCCTGGGCGTGGGCGGAAGCCCGGCCGGCTTCATGTCTGCTCGCGGTGCGGCTGACTTCATGACGCGGTTGACGACGATTCTCGCCACAGCATTTGTCGTGCTCAGCATTGCTCTGGCTGCTCTTGCGGTTGGCACGAACTCGAGCCGCGAGATTGATACTTCGCTGGAGCGCACCACGCCTGTGCAGAACGCACCGGCGGCGGATCCCCTGGCTCCGGCGCAGGGCGCGCAGCCTGGCACGGCTCCGGTCCAGTCGGCCCCGGCGAATGATCCGCTGAACGGCGCCGCCGGCCAGTAAACCGAATACCGCAGAGCGGCTCGCCGCCCCGCGACCGGACAGGTTGCGGGTCGGTTGTCGTTTTGCTTTCGTCCACGGCTTGTGGATTGTGGCGAAGATTGCAGCCGCAACCGCTTGCCTAGTTGCAACTTCTGACGCTAAGGCCCGAATCCCATGGCGCGGTACATTTTTATCACCGGCGGCGTGGTTTCCTCGCTCGGCAAGGGACTCATGGCAGCAAGCTTGGCAGCTTTGCTGCAGGCACGCGGTTTTCGCGTGCGCATCCGCAAGTTCGATCCCTATCTGAATGTCGATCCGGGGACGATGAGCCCCTATCAGCACGGCGAAGTCTACGTGACCGACGATGGTGCTGAAACCGATCTCGATCTGGGCCACTACGAACGCTTTACCGGCGTTTCGGCACGCCAGGCAGACAACATTACCTCGGGCCGCATCTACCGCGATATCATCGCGAAGGAGCGCCGTGGCGATTACCTTGGCGCGACGGTGCAGGTGATTCCGCACGTGACCGACGCGATCAAGGATTTTGCGCAGGCCGAAACCGAGGATCTCGATTTCGTGCTGTGCGAGATCGGCGGGACTGTGGGCGACATCGAAGGTCTGCCGTTCATCGAGGCGTTGCGCCAGATGCACAACGAACTCGACCGGAACGAGACCTGCTTCGTGCACGTCACACTGGTGCCCTACATCGCGGCTGCCGGTGAATTGAAGACCAAGCCGACGCAGCATTCGGTGCGCGAACTCACCGGCCTTGGCATTCAGCCCGACATTCTCCTGTGCCGTTGCGAGAAGCCGCTGCCCGAGGGCGAGCGAGCCAAAATCGCGCAGTTCTGCAACGTGCGAAAGTCTGCGGTCATTCCGGCTCGCGATGCCTCAAGCATCTACGCCGTGCCGCTGCAGTACCATGCAGAGGGCCTCGACAGCGAAGTGCTGCGCCATTTCGGCCTGACTGCGCCGGAGCCGGACCTGACGCGCTGGGACGATATCGTCGATCGGCACCAGAACCCCGAGGGCGAAGTGACCATCGGCGTCGTCGGCAAGTATGTCGGCCTGCAGGATGCCTACAAGTCGCTCAACGAAGCGCTGGTCCATGGCGGCATGGCAAACCGCGTCAAGGTGCGGATCAAGTGGCTCGACGCCGAGCTTTTCGAGAAGGACGATGCGGAAATCGCAGCGCATCTCGAACCGATGCACGGCATCCTTGTGCCGGGCGGCTTCGGAGAACGTGGCACCGAGGGCAAGATTGCCTCGGTGCGCTTTGCCCGCGAACGCAAGGTACCGTTCTTCGGCATCTGCCTTGGCATGCAGATGGCCTGCATCGAAGGCGCCCGCAACACCGCCGGCATTCCCGGAGCTTCGTCTACCGAATTCGGCCCCACCGATGAACCGGTGGTCGGCATCATTACCGAATGGATGACTGCCGAGGGTCTCGAGAAGCGGTCGGAAGGCGGTGACCTTGGCGGAACGATGCGGCTGGGCGCCTATGATGCCAAGCTTGCAGGCAACAGCCATGTTGCCAACATCTATGGCGCGACCGAAATCAGCGAGCGCCATCGCCATCGCTACGAAGTGAACATCGCCTACAAGGAGCGGCTCGAGAAGGGCGGTCTGGTGTTCTCGGGCATGTCTCCCGACGGTCTCCTGCCGGAAATCGTCGAGCGTCCGGATCACCCGTGGTTCATCGGCGTGCAGTTCCATCCGGAGCTCAAGAGCCGTCCCTTCGAACCCCATCCGCTTTTTGCAGGGTTCATTGCCGCGGCCGTCAAGCAGGCGCGTCTGGTTTAAAAGCTCTTAAGGGACTGGTCATGGCGAGGTTTCCCTGATTATCTGCGCTGCAGCAATCTGGGGGACCTCGACATGGATGCGGCCAAGCTGGCTGAAGCGCTGACGGCACAAAGTCTTTTCGCGGACTGCGAACCGGCCGAGCTGTCCGATATCATCGCGCGTGGCCAGGTCCGCCAGTTCAAGCCAGGGCAGGAGTTGATGGCGCAAGGTGAAGAGGGCAAGACTCTCTTCATCATCCTCAAGGGGCTCGCGCGGGTCAGCATGCTAGCGGCAAACGGGCGCGAGATCATCCTCGACTATGCCGAGCCCGGCCATGTCCTGGGCGAGATCGCCTTCCTCGATGGCGGGGACCGTACGGCCACGGTCGAAGCCATCGAGCCGATCGAGGCGCTGATCCTTACCCGCGGGGCCTTCGGCGATATCATCGACAAGCACAAGGGTCTGGCCCTGCGCCTGCTCAAGGCGATGGCGCGCCGGTTGCGGCAGAACAACGCCGTGATCGAGGCCGACCGGGCCTATACCTCCGGGCCAAGGCTGGCGCGTTTCCTGTTGCGCCTGATGATGGGGGACACGTCTGACACCGGCAATCAGCTCAAGATTGCGCTGAGCCAGGGCGAACTCGGCAATTTCGCCGGCATGTCGCGCGAACAGATCAATCGCCAGCTTTCCGCCTGGGTCGACAATGGCATCATTGCCCTGAAAGGCGGGCGCGTGACCATTCTTGATCGCGAGGCGCTTATCGATGTCGCTGAGGCGTGGTAATGGCGATCAGCCTTCGGGTATGAGAGCGACGCGAACTTCCGTGACGTAAGTCATCGGCTTTCCGTTTTCGTCGAGCCGCGGAGGCTGTGCCAACAAGGTTCGCTGTGCGCAAATCTGTCGAAGTGCAGCAACATCTTCGGGCTTTACGCGCGGGCTGGTGGTACAATCAAAAACCGCACCATTTGCCGCGACAGCAACTGTCAGTGAACCTTCGATTCTTTCCGACATGGCAGGTGTTCGGCGGACGGTCATTTCAAGATCGGGCGCTGGGCTGGTTTTCAGGACCTTGTCCGAATTTGCACCGCCGGGTATCCACATGCGGATGGCATTGTGTTCGAATGAATGAACTGCGGTGCCGTCGGCAAGTCGCCCCGGAGAAACCCGCTTCTTCGTTATTGCGCGACAAACCTCGCCCGCGAGTTCCGGTGAACCCACACTGTCGATCAGTTTACAGTCGTATATTCTGCCCTTTGGATCGACATAGAATTCAACAACCGCAAGCGCTGATTCCGACCGAGCGAGCGCCCATGTCGGGTAATCGGCAGGCATGATGAGCTTGCCATAGTCTGGCGTACTTACACTGGCCGCTGCTGCTGCCAATGTCGCCAAAGCAATAGTGCTCATGAATGTCCTTCCGCAATAAAGGCTTGTTATTGCGAAATTCCAGGCAGCGCGCAAGCATGGCAACATTGCGGACAGGCTCTTTCAAGTCCGTCCGCAATGTTGTTTTGCGATTGGTCGTCAAGCGGCGGCGGTATTGTCGCCTTCGATCACCTTGAGCTGGTTCTGCGCGCCGATAAGCACCTTCTTGGGCTTCATCGCCTCGGGCACTTCGCGCACGAGATCGATGGTCAGCAGGCCGTCGGCAAGGTCTGCGGCTTCAACGCGGACGAAATCGGCGAGTTCGAAGCGACGCTCGAAACCGCGATTGGCGATACCGACATGCAGGAATTCGCGGTCCTGCGGTTCGGGGCGCTGGCCCTTTACCACGAGCAGGTTCTGCTGGGCGGTGATGTCGATGTCCTCGGCCTTGAATCCGGCGACCGCCAGCGTGATGCGGTAGGCATCTTCGCCGCTACGCTCGATATTGAAGGGCGGATAATTGTCACCGGCATTGGCGCGGGCCTGGCGTTCGAGCAGGTCGAACAGGCGGTCAAAACCCACGGTGGTGCGGCGATAGGGGGTAAAGTCAAAACGGTTCATGGCAATATCCTCTGATAGAGCAATCTGCACTTGCCTTTGCGAACCCGGAACCCGGCGCCCGCATCGGCGGTTTTACGAACGTATTCGTGATCAGGCCCGGCTTGCGGCGCATGACACGAAAACCCATGTGTGTTAGCGAAAACCGCATTTCAAGACCCAGATAGAGGTACCGATGTCCGATACGCCCAAGGTCGAAGTCTATACGAAGTGGGGTTGCCCCTACTGCGCGCGTGCCAAGCAGTTGCTGGACAGCAAGGGCGTGTCCTACGAAGAATTCGATGTGACGATGGGCGGACCCAAGAAGGCGGAAATGCTGGAACGCGCTCCCGGCCATACCACCGTGCCCTCGATCTTCATCGATGGCATCCACGTTGGCGGATCCGATGATCTTGCCGCGCTCAATGCGCAGGGCAAGCTGGACATGATGCTCGGAAAGTGACGGATCCCTTAAGGGTTGCGCTGTTCCAGATGACCAGCGGGATCGATCCGCTGGCCAATGCAGATGCGATCGTCGGCGCAGCGCGGAAGGCGGCGGACGAGGGGGCGGCGATGCTCTTCACCCCCGAAATGTGCGGGCTTCTCGATCGCGACCGGGCAAGGGCAACCCCGCATATCGTGACCGAAGCTGACAATCCGGTACTTGCCGCCGCGCGATCGGCGGCACGGGATCTGGGGCTGTGGATCGATCTTGGTTCGCTGGCCGTGCTTCGCGATGACGGCAAGTGGGCCAATCGCGGCTTCATCATCGATTCCGACGGGGAAATCGCCGCGCGCTACGACAAGATCCACATGTTCGATGTCGATCTGGCAACGGGCGAGACCTGGCGCGAATCCGCAGCCTACACGCCCGGCGATGCAGTGGTGACTGTCGAGACGCCGCTGGGCCGCCTCGGCATGGCCATCTGCTACGACATCCGCTTCCCGGCCCTGTTCGAGGAACTGGGCCGTCGCCGCTGCGACGCGATCCGCATCCCGGCGGCATTCACCGTGCCGACCGGCAAGGCGCATTGGCACCTGATGCAGCGCGCTCGCGCCGTGGAAGCCAGCGCCTGGGTCATTTCCGCTGCACAGGGCGGCGTTCACGAAGACGGGCGCGAGACCTTCGGGCATTCGCTCGTGGTCGATCCCTGGGGCGAGGTTGTCTACGATGGCGGTGAAGGCAGCTCGCTGGGCTTTGCATATGTCGACCCTGCCCGAACGGGCGAGGTTCGCGCACAGCTTCCCAGTCTTGCCAACAAGCGCGAAATCCCTAGATCGGCGGCATGATTGTCTTTGATCTGCAATGCGGGCCGAACGGGCATCGCTTCGAGGGCTGGTTCGGCTCCTCGCAGGACTATGAAAGTCAACTCGCTCGGGGGCTGGTCTCCTGTCCTTCGTGTGGATCGCCCGATGTCGCCAAGGCGGTCATGGCGCCCAATGTTGGCCGCAAAGGCAACCAGCTTGCGGCACCGGTGCCGGCAAAGCCTGCGGAATCCGCGCCCGTCGCTAATGTCCCGCTGCCGCCCGAGGCCGTGGCCATGCTGCAGGCTGTCGCTGCGATGCAGGCCGAGGCGATCAAGTCCTCGACCTGGGTAGGGGACAAATTCGCCGACGATGCCCGCGCAATGCACTACGGCGAGAAGGACCCCGGCGCCATCCACGGCCGTGCGACGCCCGATGAGGCGCGTGAATTGCTTGATGAGGGCATTGCGGTTGCTCCCTTGCTTATTCCCGTCGTTCCGCCGGAAGAAGCCAACTGAAAGAGCGTTGCCAGCGCCCGCGCCCCTGCCTAAAGGAGTGCGCGGGCGCCCGTAGCTCAGCAGGATAGAGCACCAGATTCCTAATCTGGGGGCCATGGGTTCGAATCCCGTCGGGCGCACCATTTTCCTAGAGCGTTGATGTCATTGCCGTGGTCGGGGACGCTGAGGTCCCCGCCTTCGCGGGGACGCCATGACTTTGGTACGAGATCGCATCCGCTGGCGAATGCGGACCGTAACGCCGGTGGAAATCACAGATCGCGCGACCGGTGCGGTGCCGTTGTGGCACGCGCGGGAAGGGCGCGGGACCGGTTGCGAGTGGCCGGGGGGCGGTTCCGGGCCCCTGGTCGGCTCAGCCTGAGGGCGGACACATGTGAAAGGACGAAGCTTTGGCAGCGGCTCGCGTACTGCCTTGGCTTCTGGCAAGCGGCTGCGTGAAAAGAACCTGTCGTTTGTGCTGACACAGTCGCACAATCATGGCGGGTTCCGCATCCGCAGCGTCGCTCAGGGTTCGGCGCCGTGCTATCAGCCCTGGGGTGTCCTGTCTGTCCTTGGGTAACGGCAG
>NZ_LSIA01000169.1:0-16173 GCF_001556015.1 Novosphingobium sp. CCH12-A3
AAGAACATACCGTTCAATGGTGCGTCAGGCACGGTGCAGACTGTCCAGATAAGGCCACCAGCTCCTCGAAAGCGTATGCCTTGTCGCCGAAACGCTTGCCAAACTCGCGGGCGAGCCGCGAGGCATGGCCCGACCAATGCCCGAGTTCATGCGCTTTCGTCGCCACGAACCCGTCTTCGGTGTTGAAGACATTGGGGTGCGGAAGCTGAATATAATCAGCGCCCGGCGAGTAGAACGCGCGGTCTCCGCCGAGGCGTATGTCAGCCGGAACGGGTGAGAAGAAGCGCTCGATGGCAGCGGCCTTCTGCGAGGGCGTCGGCGGCGCTTCAGGCACCGGGCTCGGATAGAAATGCGGCGGCAGCCCGTCGATTTGCGATGCGTTGAACACACTGTAGGCGCGCATGAACCGGATTGTTTTCGAGGATTCCTCGCCGGTCGCCTGGTCGATCGCAGTCTTCTTCGTGCTGTTGAAGTAGATGCTCGGCTCGGCGGTCTCGCCCTTGCGCACCTTTCCGCCAAGCTCGATGGCTTGCCGCCAGGTCATCCAGTAGCGCGAGCCATAACCATAATGGTCGGCGACCGCCCAAAGATAGAGGCGGTTGATCCCTGTGTAAGGGACGCCTGCCGCGCGCAGCGGCGCTCCGCCCATCCCAGTCTTCTTCCAGGGCCGGCGCCAGGGCAGCGTTCCGGCCTCGATTGTAGCGATGATCAGATTGGTGATTTCCTGCGCGACGTCGCGCTTGGGTCTTTGGCGCATTGGCCTGCTCCTCAACAAAAAGAGGCCCAGCTCACTCAGGCGAGTGGCCGGGCCAGGTCATCAGGAGGGGTGATTTGCCGCCTCAGGCGGCTACCGCCGCTTCTTCACAGGCGACTTCAGGTTGATGGTCATTGATAAGCTCGTCGGCCTCGCTATCGGCTTCAGCTTCAGGTTCAGCGCCATCGCCATCGCAGGCGCCGGAGACAGGGGCGCTTTCGTCGGTGTCCGGGATGACCGGATCAGCGGGGTTGGCACCAATCGTGAACTTCATGCCTTCGGGGAGCCAGGCCAGCGCTGCTTCCTTGACGTCCTGTTCAATGATCGCCTTGCCGGCGAAGATCGTCTCGCAGGTCTTGGCAAGGTCAGCCTTCTTCGATGCGGCATAACGCGCCGCAAGATCGCTGCCGCCGACTTCGGTCAGTGCCGCAAGACACGAGGTCTTGCTCACCCGGTCGAAGAAATTCTCGGCTGTCGGGCGCCACATTGCTGCAACGTCAATGTCGAGCATGCTGCCGATGACGGCATGGATCGGATGGTATTCCGAACCATAGCCCTTCTTGGCTTCGAGCGAGATGGCCACCGCATAGGCGAGCCACGCCGCCTTGGCTTCGTCGGCAAGTTCGCGAAAGGCAATGAAGCGCTGCGCCGCACACCCATGTTCCTGCCATGCCTTGTCGAGCGCGCTTTCGGCCTCGGCGAGAATCCCTTCGGCTGTGGACTGCGGAAGTTCTCCGGTCGCCGGATCGCTGGGGTGCCCGCCCCTGATCGAGGTTCCCCGGCTTTCATAGCTGCGGCTGTCAGCCAGCGCGAAGATGGCGAAGTCGAGCGCGAGCCCGGCATCGCTGAGGAGGGATGCCGACAGGATATTACGGCGCTGCACGGAAAGCTCGTCGAACAGACGGGCGCTGATCGGCTTCTCCGTGCCCGGCGCAACTGCCTCGGGTCTGGAAGGTGCAGCGCTACCGCGCTTGGTGGAACCTGACACCGGCTCTTCGGCCGTCGCTGTCACCTTGCCATTCTCATCGGTCTCGAACGACAGGCGCTTTTCGCTGTAGTAATCGGCCTCGAGCACCATCTCGCCGCGGGTGGTGAGAACCAGGAACCGCCCGGCCTCACTGCGCCATTCTTCGGGCAGTTCGCGCACCGGGTTATTGAGGTCGCTGCGCTCAGCATCGAGATCCTCATACTCGGCCTCGAGCTGCCCGAAATCGGCCCCGTCGCCTTCAGGGCCGCCTTCATGGCCTTCGTCGATGATCTCGCTGATTTCTTCCATGCGGGCATCGATCGCGTCAATTCGGGCTCGTGCTTCTTCGGACAGCGGCGCGGGCGGCAGCCGGACAGCATTGACGCCCATTTCGCTGCGCGCCTGCCATGAATTGGTCGACGCCACTGGGCTGATCCAGGCAAGGCCAGTTTCAGCAGCGATCCGCTGGGCTTCGGCCTCCATTTTCTCGGCCGCAAGCCTGTGGGCGATCTCGATGTCGATCCAGCGATCATCTGCCGCTTCGCTGAAGAGGTCGCGTTCGATCTTCCCGCCGGCGGCCACATAGGCATCTTCGCCGATCAGCAGCGCAATCGGGTCATTGCCGCGCATGGAACCGTTCGCCACCATACGCCGGATGGCATCGGCGCTTGGGTTATAGGCGTAGCGCATCTGCTCAAAGACCCGCAGTTGCACCTCGTGCTGGTCGGTCGCTGCGTAGGCCTTGGCGATCTCGAGTGTGACATCGCCTTTGGCGAGTGCCTCGAAAATCGGCTCGGCAAGGTTCGCTAGCCGCAAGCGGCCTTCCACGAAGCGCAGGGTGAGGCCGAAGCGTTTGGCGACCGCGGCAACGTCGCTGCCTTCCTTGATAAAGTGCTGGAAGGCCCGGCATTCCTCAGCCGGTGACATCCCGACGCGCTGGAAGTTCTCGGCAAGCGAGGCCTCGCCTGCTTCCTCTTCGCTGCCTTCGAGCAGCTTGCATTCGATCTCGGTATCGGGGGCCCAGGCACCGCGCGTGACGATCATCTCGATGGCCCGCAATCGCCGGCCACCGGCGATCACGGCAAACTTGCCGCGCTTCTTGCTCCTGGTGACCAGCAGGTTCTGCAAAAGGCCGCGCGCTTCGATGTCGGCGGAAAGCTGGATATCGTCTTCTTCGCTGCGCGTTTTGCGCACATTGGCATCGCTCAGATAGAGCCGGGAAAAGGGAATAAGCATCGTGGTCGCTCCTGATGTGCACCCGGCAATCACCCGGGCACACATCCCCTCCCCCTCCCCTTCCGATCTGCGTTTCACGCAGGACTAAGAGTTGACCATCTTCTCCCCTGAGGGTGAACAGCATAACATGGTCTTGAGCTGGACGGAGCGACTCATAAAAGAACAAAATGCCGAAAGGGTTGGAGCTCGCGATTCTGGGATGGCCACCATTCGCGGCGTAACCAGACCGGCTTTGAGCCAGAATGCGACGTTAGCTAGTCGAGCTTTGAAAGGCAGTTTTCATCGCTTCTCGACAGCACCTGCCTGAAGGCGAGAGCTGAACGCACAATGCGCGATCGGTGATCGGAAAGCGCTTGATGCTAAAGGAATCTGGATGAGGAAAGGGGAGAGCCTCTTGCGAAGCTCTCCCCGAGCACCTTGCGGTGTAATTCCAAAAGGCCGTTAAGCCGAGCAGCCTGAGCTGTGAGTTCTATATAGGCCAAAGGCGTTAAAATTCAACTCGCGTTTGAATCCTAAGTCCCTGATTTCAGACATTCCTTGCGAGCCAGGCCGTTATACGGCATGATCCATTTTCCTTGATTCCCTTGATATGTTCCATTGTTCTTGATTGCCTTGATACCCTTGATTGCATTGAATACCTTGATGGGGACAGAAAGACGTGTTACCACGCCCTCGTGGAACGATCGAAAAATGCGCCTTTGGACGATTCGGCGTCCCGTGAAGCCGAATCAGTCGGTGCCGATCGCATTCGGGGGAAGGGGCGAGGCGGCAACTTTCTTGCCATTGATCGCGCAGCATGGGAACGCCTATGGGAGGTTGAGACTAACAACAGGCTGAACCTCGTCACCGCATATATTGTGCTGCTTGCCGGGACCGGCAGCGACCATCAGCTCAGCAAATGGTCGACCAAGGCTTGCGAACAGCATGCAGGAATGGGCAAGCCACGGGCCAAGGTCGCGATCGACGAGCTGATCCAGCATGGGTTCGTTGCGCACACCGACCGCTCGACGAAGCTCTATCCGCAATATCGCCTGCAGCCGATCCCTCTCGACAGCGACCCCATCTTTCTGCCGGTCGCGTTGGTAACGGGAATTGAAACTGAGGCTTCAATGCTTCGCCGTGTCCGCGAGACCGGCGACGCGCTCTTACTGCGAATGCTGGTGGACCTCTATGGTTTGGTCCAGCTCGATGCGACATTCGGTGTGCCAATCGGCGCGTTGAGCCAGACCCCGCCCGACGATTATCCTGCTCGAAAGGTTTTTGAGATCGGCATCCATTCCGTTTGGGCACTTCGCCTCGTCGGTGGGTCGAAGTCTGCGAAAGGTGATTGGGCGAGTTATCATCGCTCGAAAAGCCGCAACAAGGATGGAGCCTGGGGGGATTTCTGGGCGCGGGTGGCGATGCTCGAGAAGATCGGGGCCGTCTGGTATGAAGCATGGATCTTCGACAGCGAGGAATCGGATGCCGAGCCGCTGTTTCCAGTCGATCCCGGCGCCCTGTATCATCAGGGTGAGGGTGACGATGTCTATCAGCTCACCCGCACGATGCTCGACGCTGCGGCCAATCTTTCTGAAGAGCGCAGCAACCTGCTCGAACGCTATGGCATCGACATGTTAGTGACCCTCGCGCAGCATCGTCGCGCGCCAGGTATCCGGGGCGTGGCGCGTATGCGGATCGAGGCGGATACGCCGGGTCGTCGGCTTTCCTATTACAAGCGCCGAACCCAGATCGAAATCTACGAAGCTGGCTACACCCAAATAGCACTCGATGCGCTACGGGGTGAATATAGTCGACCAATGAATACCAGCACGCCGCAATGAGACAACCAACCGCCGGGAAAAAGCAGCCTCTCCATGCCGAATGACGACAATTCAGATGATCAGCCGACTATGGAAGTGCCGTTCCCGACCGAGGCCGAACTGCTTGCAGCGGGCTATGTGCCAATCCCGACAGACGAAGAGTTGCTGGCACAGGGCTATGTGCCGATCGATTTCACAAACATGCCGGACGTGGCCCATTTACTGACGGAAGCCGGGCATCCTTTTCCGTTGCATCATGAGATCATCAAAGCGGGCTATGTGCCAATCAGCCGCCGCGAACGGCGTATCGTAAGCCGACCGCGCATGGGCCAAATGTATTGGATCGATTTTCCGCACGACGCTTATGCGCCCGAGTTCGTGAAAGAGCACCCTGGCATTGTTATTCGCGCGGCCAATTCGCTACACGACACCTGCATTATCCTGCCCGTTACGAGCGCGCAGCAGAAAGCGGGGACGAACTTTCATCAGCTCTCCAGGAATCCCAATCCCAAAGGGCAGGCTGCAGGGCGGATCGCCTATGTCGTCTGCGACCATCTCTACACGGTCAACATCAACCGCCTCCGCCCATTGGTCCACAATGGGAAGGCTGTCTTTCCCAAGGTAGAGCCGCACGATCTGACCGCGATCTTCGCGGTAGT
Organism: Novosphingobium sp. CCH12-A3; assembly: GCF_001556015.1. Taxonomy (NCBI): domain Bacteria; kingdom Pseudomonadati; phylum Pseudomonadota; class Alphaproteobacteria; order Sphingomonadales; family Sphingomonadaceae; genus Novosphingobium; species Novosphingobium sp. CCH12-A3. The sequence goes on from NZ_LSIA01000169.1 coordinate 5,416, forward strand.
GCAAAAGGTTCTGGGCGCTGCGTTCGGACCTGCGCAGACCGCTGTAGCGGCGGGGGCCACGCCAGTTCAGGTACCGCCTGCCGTACCTGCAAAGGCTTTGGGGCCGAACACCCTGACGCTGAGAAAGAAGTAGGCAGCGGTGTCGGTGATGCGGTCACGTCGCTGACTCCATCCACTCGACTGACCCGAACTGTCGAAGCTGATCGGCTTCGGCTGCGCCGAGGGTGCTACGAGCACTGTCGCCCTCCCCAACCGGCCAGCCTCACTCGTCGTTGCGAACAAGCAGGAAACATCTGATTCTGGCGCGAGCCGTTGCTAGCAAACGCCACCGACACTGACAGGAATGCCCCACTTCGTGGCCTTCCATGCTGCACAGATAGTGCAGACCAAGAGGAAAACCGTGGGACGTCAGGGCTCCGGCATCGATGTTCCCAGCATTGCTTTTCATCATGCTCGAAACATCGCGCCTATGACCGACAGCGCTGCCTTTGTCGGGATGAACACCCGTGTGCGAAACGCAATGATTTCCGTAAAGCAGCCGATGCTCTTGAGCCAAGGCAGCTGTTCAGGCGGGACCCCCACGATTTCATAGCGCTGCTCGCCTGCCACGCGGGAGCATTTCAAGGTCGCCTCGAAGGGCTGATTGATCGGGACTGTCCGGCCTTCGCCGAGCGACCTGATGATCATTTCCGGGCTGAGTTCAACGGTGGAGGCAATGTCGAATTTCTCGAGCAGCTTCGCCACGTCGAGTTCGTGGACCATACGGCCGAGCCAGCTTCTGCCCTCTTCGTCCACGATCCGCCGGACCTCCAGATAGTCGATAGGCAGGCTCGACCAGATCGGCAGGAGAAGTCCGGTCGCAAGGTACACGGTCTCCGTCGTTAGCCGTTCGGCAAGCTCCGCAACCTCGCTTTGCCACAGCTTCTCGAAGGTCCTGCGCGGGACTTCCTCCCATGCGGATTCGGCGAGGTCATCGAAGTGGTGGTATTCGCGGCGAAGCGGACGGTGGAGGATAACCCGCCGGATCAAATCCCCCTGTTCTGTCATGAAGTGCCGCGAAGGTTCGGCCAAGGCCGCCTTCCCGCTCTTGATATTGTGGAGCAGAATGCAGCCGTCGGCATAGTCGCGGCGCTCAAGGACACGCTCAAGCGAGATCGGCCGTGCTCTGGTCTTGAGGGCTAGCTGCAGCAAATGCGACGTGGCGCCGGTTCGCTCATCGGTCCGAAGGACTATGTCCTCGACAATATCGGCCTGTTCAACCCGCAGGGTTTCGACGCCAACATCGAGCGATCCGGCCTCGCGCGCTGCTGACACCCGCGCTTCGACCAACCCCAGAAACTCCTCGAAGATCGCATTCTGCATCCCGATCGGCAGCGCGAGGATGCGATTGAGCCAGCGCTGGATCGGCGGAAGGTCCTCTTCGAGCACGCCATCGTCGGAGACGATCTTGAGCCCACTGCGGCGCTGAAAATCGATCAGCGTAGCGCTCTTGAGCTTGCCGTCCGCCAGCAAGGCAAACCATGTCGAGAGGGCCGCCTTGGCATATTCGCTCTCGAGATTGTCGGCAGGGTCAAACAGGTTCTGCCCGCCCGTCTGGCGTTGGCCCCGAGTAAGCGCGCCGAGGCTATCGAGCCTGCGCGCAATGGTGCTGGTGAACCGCAGTTCCCCCTTGCAGTTCGTGGTCACAGGCCGGAACAGCGGCGTGTTGGCTTGATGCGTCCGGTGCGTTCGGCCCAGCCCCTGGATGGCCCGGTCGGCTCGCCATCCAGGCTCCAGCAGGAAGTGGATGCGCCGCTTCTGGCAAGTTGCATCGAGGCTGGCGTGATAGGACCGCCCGGTGCCGCCCGCATCACTGAAGACCAGGATCGGCTTCCTGCCATCCATGAACTGGTCGGTCTCGGACTGGTTCGTCCGCGGCGAGCGGGTCTCGAGCCGCTGCTGCCCGTCGCTCTGGGTTATGAGCCGCTTGCTGCGCCCGGTCACCTCGGCGACTTTCTCCGGGCCATAGTGCTCGATGATCCCGTCCAGCGCTGGCTTGATCGGCGGCATGGCGCACAGGTGCTCGATCATCTCGCCGCGGCGGGCGATCGCAGTCTGGTTGTGGACGGGACGGCCTTCCTCGTCGAACATCGGTGCAGAGCGCTGGGTGCCGGTATCATCGACGAATACCTGCATCTGTTGCGTGGGGAAGGCGCGTTCGAGGTACTCGATCACAGCGTCGAGCGGGCTGAGGTCGAGGTCGAGCTCCGCGCGCTCTTCTGGCGAAAGGCTGTCGAGACGGCGATCGAGGATGCTTTCGGCAGTCGAGACCAGCTGAACCACCACCACCTCGTCCCGGTCCAGATGATGATTGATGGCAGCGATCAGCGTTGGCAGCTTCATCGACAGCAGCAGCTGGTTGAAGAACCGCTGCTTGGTGCTTTCAAACCGGCTGCGTGCCGCAGCTTTTGCGCCGCTGTTGAGCGTTGCGCCGCCGATTTCATCGACCACGCCGGTGAGCTCCAGCGCTTCCTCCATGTTCTGATGGATGATCGCCCAGGCATCCGCATAAGTATCATAGACCGCGATCTGCTCGGCGGTCAGATCATGCTTCAGGATGTCGTATTCGACCCCTGCAAAGCTGAGCGCGCGCGCCTGATAGAGCCCGAGTGCCTTGAGGTCGCGCGACACGAGTTCCATCGCTGCGATGCCCCCTGCCCTGATCTGGCTGATGAAATCTTCGCGGTTGGCAAACGCAGTGCCCGGTCCCCACAGACCGAGCCGCACGGCATAGGCAAGGTTGTTGACCTCCGAGGCCCCGGTTGCAGAGGCGTAGATAACCCGGGCATTGGGCAAATTGTTTTGCAGCAGTACGCCGGCGATGCCCTGCAAGGATCCGCTTTTCGTGCCCCGGGCGCCCTCGCCTCCCGCAACCCCGCCCATCTCGTGGCTCTCGTCGAAGGCGATGACACCGTCGAAATCCTCGCCCGCCCAGTCCAGTAGTTGCTTGAGGCGCGTGGCATCCTGACGCTGGCTCCGAAGGGTCGGGTAAGTGACGAACAGGATTCCTTCGCGAAACGGAACCGCCTGATCGATCTTCCAGTTCGAAAGCGGCTGAATGTCGGCAGCAAGGCCGCCGATGGCACTCCAGTCGCGGCGCGCGTCTTCGAGCAGACTCTCGTTCTTCGATACCCAGATGGCCTTCCGGCGTCCGGCAAGCCATCCATCAAGGATGCAGGCGGCGATCTGCCTGCCCTTCCCTGCCCCCGTGCCATCGCCGAGGAAATAGCCTTTGCGATAGGCCCGTCCTTGCTCGTCGAGTTGGAGGCCTACGCCCTCTTCAGCCGGAACGAACTGGCCAGGCAGATACTGCTGCCACGCGTTCCCAGCATAGATGACAGTTTCGATCTGGGCCTCGGATAGCAGGCTTTCCTGCAAAACCCGATCCTGCAGCGCCGGGACATAATCCGGGATCGGTGCCGGGATCGAACCCATGGCCACGCTTTCGACGAGCGGCGTCGGATGCTCGCGTGCACCAACAATGTCGATCCGGCTTGGCCGGTATGGGATGTAGACCCCGCTTTGCTCACCGAGAACGCGCGGCTTGTCCAGGGTACTGAACGCCAGTGCTTCGATCTTGGGCGCTTGGGCTGCCCTCGCTTTGACGGGCTTTGTGATCGGCGTTGCCCGCATGGCTTTGAAGAGCGCGCCCGGCTTTGTTTTCGGCGGCACCGCGCGCGGTTCGCAGTCGGGCTGGGCTGTCACGCGTTTGATGATTGGAACCGCAGACGCCACGTCTGCAACCGTTTCCCGCGCCAAAACTGCTGGTCTGGTTTGCCCCGGGATCTTGTCGATCACGTACAAGCGCACAGCCACGCTAGTGCCCTGCTTGTGATAGCATTTATCGAGGCGGATTGATGTGCGGACCGTGCAAGAGGCGAAGGTGTCGTCGTAGATTTTCGCAAGCTTCGCGCTCGTCGTGAACCAGTCCGGCATGATCGCGACGATCCGCCCCCCCTGCCCTATCCGCGTTATGGCAGCGCGCAGGTGACGCACAGCCGCGAACTCGTCTGCTCCTCGTCCCATTGAGCGGGAAAACGGCGGGTTCATCAGGATCAGGCTGGGCTGCACAGCAGCGTCGAGATGCGATGCCAGCATGGCTCCATCGATCCCCGTGGTGGTGGCCTGGGGGAACAGCAGAGCCAGCTTCTCCCGCCTGCGCGGATCGATCTCATTGAGATGCAATGCGCGGACATCGGGCAAAGTTGCCACCAGAGCGCCATGTCCGGCGCTCGGCTCAAGAACGATATCGGTTGCAAGCGGCTGCGCCAAAATCACGGATAGCGCTGCGAGGTCAGCGGGCGTCGAGAATTGCTGGTACCTGAGCTGGTTTTCACTTCTGACCGTATGTGTCGGCAGCGCCTCGATAAGCGCGCTGATCTCCGAAATTTGGGTCAGCATCTGAGGTTTGCTCAGGAGTCCGGCCATGTGGCGCGTCAATGCCGCCTCGAGCAGGTCAAAGGCGTCCCTCTGGCTCCAGGCGCCGTTTGCGGAGCCCTCCCCGTAGAGCTGGCTCATCGTCTCAAACAGGCGTTGTTTGTTCGCCATTCCGGTGGCGATGGCGTTCTGGATTTCGGTGATTGCTGCGTCCAGCTTCTGGCTGGATTGTTCAAATAGGTCGGTCACGGTCTGCTCCTGATGCTGAACCGCATCAGGTCATCCCCCTTCCCTCTCGCCTCGGGTTTATGAGCCCGTGATCACTACGGGCTATGCGACAAGGGGTGCCCGGCAGCGACGAGGATTCGGGACCGGCACCATCCCGAAGATATCGGTTTGACTTCTACCGCCGAAAATGATCATAAAACACGAACTGGGTCGCAGAACTGCGATTCATCGAAAGGCAGACGCATGTCCTACACCGTGAACACACTGCGAAATATGACCAGATCCTGCGAAATGATGCGCGATCGGGTCAAAGCTGTGGTGTTCAAACCTGATGAACGCAAGGTCCTGGATATCACGTTTGGGCCTACGGCGGCAGCGGAATTGGTCGGAAGAACGCCTGAAGCGCTTGCCAAGGCAGAGAAGGAGGGACGTCTCGCGCCTCCGAAGCAGCTTAACAATGGCCGTCGCTATTACACGCTCGAAGACCTTACTCATATTCGCAAGGCGCTGAACATTCATCCGGGCAAGCTAGCCCATGAGAATGCGGTCGTAGTAGCCGTGCAGAATTTCAAGGGCGGCGTCGGCAAGAGTACGATTACCAAGCATTTCGCCGATTTTCTCGCACTGAACGGATATAGCGTTCTCGTGATCGACTGCGATCCGCAGGCGTCAACGACAACTATGTTCGACATCCAGCCCGAAGCACTTATCGATGAAGAGGAGACTTTAGGAAACTTCCTGTCGCCTCGCAGTACATTCGATGATTTCAGGAAGGCAATCCGAGAAACCGCTTGGCCTACAATCAAAATAGTGCCGTCAAGCCTTGGCCTGCAGGATGCAGAGTGGGACCTCACGGCAACGTTGACGGAGGGCGGACAAGCAGTGCGCGAGGGACTTCAGCGTCTCCGAATTGGCATCGACAGTATCATCAAGGACTTCGACGTCGTCTTGCTCGATCCTCCGCCGGCCATGGGGTTCCTGGGCCTCAATGTGATGGCCGCCGCAACAGGTATGCTCATCCCGGTTCCGGCAAGGCAGCTCGACTATCTTTCAACCATCCATTTCATGGACACCATCGCCGAGAATATCGAGATCCTCGAGGATCACGGAACGCCTGTTGATTATGGGTTCATTCGCGTCGTCTGCTCGGCCTACACCCCCAGCAAGCCAGGTGAAGCCGACATGTGGAAGATGATGAAGGCCACATATGCCAATTTCCTGCTGAATCAGCCAATTCTGGCTTCTGAGGAAATCAAGAATGCCACTCAAGCATTCCGGTCGATCTATGAAAGCAAGCCTTCAGCTGCGCACGCAACCTACCAGCGTTGCCGGGACAATCTCAACGCAGTCTTCGGAGAAGTTCTGAACGAAATACACGAGCAGTGGCCGTCGAAGAGCATTTCGAGACGGTCATCTGACACGGCAGGGAGTGTTGCAGCGTGAGCCGTCGTTCATTGATTGGCGAGGCCCTCGCCTCCCCTGCCCCTGACCAGCCTTCCGTCTCTGAAGCCAAGGACGCTGCAGGGGCAACTGCATCGCGCAATTTCACAACACGTCGGCTTGAAGGCTTCACGGAAGCAGCGCGGATGGTCAAGCGCCCGACCATCCGGCTCAAACCTGCAGAATGTTCGATCTGGCCGGGAAACGCCCGTGATTACGAACAGCTCACCGAACCCCGTTTGCGATCTCTGATTGAGTCGATCCAAGCAGAAAACGGGAACCGCATCCCAGTAGTCGTGCGTCGTAAGCAGCAAGGTGAGCTGCAGTACGAACTGATCATTGGCACAAGGCGTCACTGGGCTGTCGCGTGGCTCAACGCCAATCACTACCCGGATATCGAGCTCGTAGCGATTATCGAAGATCTCGATGACGAAGCTGCGTTCCGCCTTGCTGATATCGAGAACCGCGAGAGGGAAGATATCTCAGACTTAGAACGCGGTTTGAACTACAAGGCAGCAGTCGACACCTATTACGATGGCCTTCAGGCACGGCTTGCTGAACGCGTGAAGATCTCGAAATCTACGCTCGCCCGGTACATCGGCCTGACAGAGATCCCGCAAACAATCGTAAGCGCATTTGCCTCGCCAATGGAACTTCAGGTCCGGTACGGTGACAAGCTTCTTCCAGCCATACGCAACCCATCGCTGCGCCCCAGGATGGAGGAAGCAGCAAAGCAAATCGCTGCGGAACAAAGTTTCCGGCAATCCGGAGACGAAGAGCCAATTTCTGGCCCTCAGGTTGTTGTCCGTCTGCTCAAGGCAGTTTCGGGCAGGCCTGGCCGTGCCCAGAAAGCCGTAATCGAAGCCGCAGGATCGTCCATTGGTGTCATCGAAAAGGATCGTGCACGAGGGCTCACGATAACGATCAACCCCACTGATTTGAGCGCTGACGAAATCCTTGATGCATTGCGCCCTCTGATTGAGAAGGCGAAGATTCTGAAAAGGCCTGCCCCATGAAGGAGGGTTTTGGACCCACCTATGGCCATGCCTTTACCACTCTGAAAATGTGGCTTTTATCGTTTTATTTCATATGTTTAGCTCACTTGTCCCACATGTGGGACAGCGGCAGATTTACTAGGCGAAGAACGTGAGCGAGAAAGATCAGTCCTCCTCCGGTCGCCGGGTGCAGTTCGAGATGTTCTTCACGCTGCCTGATTTCAGCGATATCTCGCTGCGGGACTATCAGGAGACCATGCAGCGCCCTTTCTTCAGCCTTTCGAAGAAGAAGCGCCTGAAACCCATTGAGTACCTCAGTCCGGACAAGTCGGTCACCGTGCATGTATCAGCCAACCCAGCCTATGGGATGGCGACCATCTGGGATGCAGATATCATGATCTATCTGGCGTCCCACCTCAACGAATTGCGCGAGCGGGGTGACAATGACCTGTCGCCGACCATTCGTGTTCAACCTGGCGATCTTCTCAAGCGAATCTGCTGGGGTGTAAGCGGGCGCGCCTATGAGCGACTGATCGCAGCGCTTGATCGCCTTCAGGCCACGACGATCAAGACGAACATCCGAGCGAACTCCAAATCCCGCGAGACCACATTTTCGTGGATCGATAGCTATACTCATCTCGTTGATGAGCGAACCCAGCGTTCGCTTGGGATGGAAATCACGCTTTCTAAGTGGTTCTTCGACGGGGTCATGGACAAGCGAAATGTCCTTGCGATTTCGCCTCTGTATTTCGAGATAACGAGCGGACTTGGGAAATGGCTCTACCGCGCAGCTCGCAAGCACGCTGGTGGCAATGGGCCAGAAGGTTTCACGATTGGCTTCGAAACTCTTCATCAGAAAAGCGGCAGCGAAAGCTCCCTACCCTCGTTCAAGAACAAGATTCTTGAATTGGCGCGAGCTAACAACCTGCCGGATATCAGTCTGGAGGTCATTGGAGCAGAGACGCCGCGTCCAAAGCTAAAGATGGTGATGCGTCGCCATCTCGAAAAACCTTCTGGAAAAACCGAACATAGTGGCTCTGTCGCCACGGAGAGCAGACCCCAGCGCATTCAGCGCGCAACCCCCGAAAAGGCAGCCAAGGTCAGCCCTCCGCAGGAATTCGTTGATCCTGCCCTCGTGCGCAAGCTCCTTGCAACAACAAGCGCGAGCTTGCGCCCCGAACAGCAAGCCGATGCATCAGCGGCATTGGACAGCAATGCGAGCCAATCTCAGTCACGACGAAGGGGAGGGGGCGCTCAGGACACTCTTGACCCCGAAATCTATCAGGCCATCCGTGCTGAATGTCCTGGTTGGGATCTCGATGTGCTGATGCGGCAATTCGATTCCTTTTTGAACAGCAATCCGCATGAGTTGCCAAGGAACTACTCGAAACGGTTCTACGGCTTCATGAAGAAGCACCACGAGCGCAACAAGCATACGCTTCCGGGCTTTTGAAGATCGCGACCTTCTGCAGGACTTGGTAGCGGCGCCCGGCGCGCTGGTAGAGCTGCCGCTCGGCTTCAGGCCTGATTACGCTCTGCCGCAGGCATAGCGATCTATCGTAAGAATAAGAACAGTCTCATCATGCACGGCAGCTAGCGAACGTGTTTTCGGGAATCACTTCGCTTAGCCCGCCCGATCAGAGGACCGCGTCTACGTTCGGCGCCAGGTAAATAAATCGCTGACTAGGCCCAAGAGTACCGGCATAGACCCTACAGCCGTGCTTCTGCCGTCCATCTTTGACTGAAATCAGCGATCTACTGTGCAGCGCTCAAGCCAGCTGGCAGATCGCCTGAGGCTCCACTTCAGTCACTGCGATCCAGAAACCCGACAGGTCGGCCTTCAATCTGGACGATGGAAAATGCCTCCAAAAACCATTCCTGAAAACACGTTCGACCGGAAATACCACATTTCCGAAAACACGTTCGTTTCAGCCTAGGAGCAAATGGGGGATCAGAAAGTTTGGGATCGGCGCATCATATGTGAATCGGAACGCTAACTGATCCTCTGGCCTCACGCTCACAGCCGCGCTTTCAAAGTTATCAACAGGGCGGGGAGGTGGCGAACGTGTGATCGGGCATCAGATGACGTGTTATTAGAATCTGGCGGTCGTGCTATCAGAAACCGAACATCGTGTTTTCAGATTCGGCATAGCCGCCCCGACTCGCGAGAAATCAGGAGTTTGCAGGCTGATCACGAGCAGGTAACCTCTTAACCTTAGAATCTAAATCCCCTAACGTTCACGCCTGCGGCGGATTTGTTATTGATTTGATTCAAGATTAAGGAAGGCCGACATATCCCTTCGACGATGACCGCTTTGCGTGCGATGCGTACATTCCACCAGAATGGCAACTCGGCAGATTAGCGCTGGTCACAGCCTTAAGATCGATTCCGTGAATCACGACAGGGACCTGTGATTCAAACTTCCGATTGGCCTAACTTCACGTGGCTATCGCATAGTCCTCCGCATGTTAGAGGTTGGACAAAGGGAATGTCAGATCTGGCTCGAAGCCAAAGATCCCGATCTCAATGTTGCAAGGCGGTACGTCATATCTCGAAGCCAGGACCTGTTCGGTGTCACGATTGTTGAATTCTCGTGGGGGCGGATTGGAACGCGTGGACAGCGACGCATCTTATCCTTCGCCGACGCAGGCAGGGCGACAAAGTTCGTAGAACAGTTGCTGCGTCGCAGAGCGACCTCACATCATCGAATTGGCGTTTGCTACCGGGAAGTATTCCGGGGTCCATGATACGTTCACGTGTCCGTTGGGACGATTGCTCCATCGGAAGTTCGAAGGCTGACCATGCTGGCAGTCACCATAGCCGCAACTGATTGTGAAGCGGTTCGCTTGGTCACCCCAAGGCCTCTGGCAAGCTCCGCACGGGTGAGAGGTCCGATGCCGGCTACCAGACGCCAAGCCAGGGGAGCCGTCGAGGAGGCGTACAGGCCTGAAAGTGCTCCCTCAGCCTGCAGGTGAGCCCTTTGCATGGCACGGAGGTCTGCGGCTGCACTCTCAGCGGTAGCCTGAAGCGCACGGCCTAATAGGACGGGCAGGGGTTCCTCGTGAAGTTCACGGAACAGAGCCCGCGGCATGACCCCAGCAAGCGCCATTGGCGCCGAGCCCAGCCCAAACAAGTGTGGCCGCATGGCAGCAGCGAGCGATGCCGCCCAGGCCGCCCCACGCGGTGCCATACGTGTTACCGCGAACCCTCCGACCTGGACCATCTCGCTGCCGCCTTCGAGAAAGTCGATTTCTTCCGTTCTCAGTTCCGTCAGCCATTCAAGCAAGGTGCTCATCGGGTCACGGCTTGGTAGCAGCGCGTCAAGCCGCTCCAGCGCGCGATCGGCGGGCCAATAGGTCTCGGTGAACCCTTCAGAGTGGTTCTTGGCGGCCATGACCAGCTTGGCAGCATGGGCGAGGGGAGGGTGTCCTCGCCGGCTAATCCACGACAAGAACTGACGGCGTTCCTCGGAATACCACGAGCGCATCAGCTCGCTCGCTTCGAGCCCCGGATTGTGTTCAATTCCAAGATTATCAAACGGATAATCGCGCACATGCACGCGCCAGAGGCGCCGAAGTGAGGCCAGCGCAAGGCATTCGGACAACTCGGGTGAGATGAAGGGGTGTCGCGGGACAAAGAAGCAGTCAATCAACGTAACCTCCTGATAAAATGCCATAG
>NZ_LSIA01000017.1:0-694 GCF_001556015.1 Novosphingobium sp. CCH12-A3
CGCGGCGCTTCCACAAGCGGTTCGCGGGCGAACTCGCGTTGTGGCAGGCGCAGGATGGACCGAACGGTAAGAGCGGTCACCTGGTTCTCGCCGGCTCGTTCGCGCGGCGGCGCGAGGGCACCTTCGACCTCATCGAGGTCGCGCTGATGCCGGTGACGCCCGAGTGGCTGCCTTATGAGACCAGCGACGAGCGCTACCTTGTCGGCAAGGCGGTCGCGGAGAAGCGGCGGTTCGTGAAGGGCCTGCGTGTCAATCTCGACACCGACACGCCGATCGCGAGCCTGGTGCTCAAGGACACCGGCGAGGAAGCCAGCGCCATCCACATCCATGACCGCGACAACGAGGTGGCGGAGCCGCTGGAAGCGCTGCTCGCCGGGCAAGGCGTCGCGCACCTGCTGTGGAAGGAGGGCGAGCCGCTCCCGGCCCGCGTCAGCCGGCCGCCGCGGCGAAGCTGGGACGCGCAGCAAGCCGCCTGAGCGGGCTCAGTCGTCCGGTCGGGGCAGCGGTTTTGTCGGCAGCAGGTCGAGACGCCGGGGCGTGTTGCGAACCGCCCGCAGGGCTTCGAGCCGCGCGGCAACCTCGCTTTCGTGCTGGGTGATCTCGATGCGGTTTACGCCCACGATGGTCCAGACCGCGAGTTCGGGCCGCTCGGTCACGTGGACCGAGTAGGCGATGGGCAGCTTGTCGGGATAGA